>JAVEEH010000228.1 GCA_030840545.1 Frankiaceae bacterium
GGGTGCGACGTGGTCGGGTGCGACGTGGTCGGGTGCGACCTGGTCGGGTGCGACGTGGTCGGGTGCGACGTGGTCGGGTGCGACGTGGTCGGGTGCGACGTGGTCGGGTGCGACCTGGTCCAGTGCGACGTGGTCGGGTGCGACCTGGTCGAGCGGCGACTGGAGCTAGCTCGGCGCGCTACCAGCCGCGCAGGTCCACCGGGAGCTCCTCCACGACATCGTCGCCGTCAACCAGCCACATGCGCTCGTGCAGCGCGATGGTCGGGTCGACATGCGCCGGCAGCACCCGCAACCGGTCGCCCAGCTGCACCGCGTCGAAGTCATCCGGCTGCCACGTCACATGCTCGTCCGAGCAGAACCAGACGACCCCGTCCGGGACCGTGGGGTTGCCGTGATCCATCCCCAGCGACTTCAGCCCGATGTCAACCACGGCCCAGCCGGGGATGCCCTCGGCCGGAGGGGTGCGCGAGATCACGGTGCCGAGGACGAAGAGCGCCTGCTCGAACGGCAGGTCGGCGACCGCCCCGTATGCCGTGTCCATCAACGCGTAGGAGCCGGCCTGGATCTCGTTGGCCCAGGTGTTGACGGCGTAGGTGCCGGTGCCGCCGGCCGACACGATGTCCCCGCCGACAGCCCCGCCGGCGGCGACCAGCTTCGTCATGCACTCCTCGGTCTGCTTGCGGCGCTCGTCGACGTCGGCGACGAGCATCAGGTGGCCCTCGTAACCCATGACTCCGCGCACCTCGAGGCCACGCGCACGTGCGTCATCGGCGAGCCGCCCGGCGTCGTCGGGCGCGCAGCCGCATCGGGGGAGCCCGACGTTGACGTCGATGATCACCTCGCGCACCCCGCCGGCGCTGGCTGCCCGGATGGTTTCGGCCGAGTCGACCGCCGCAGTCACCCGGGCGCCGGCTTCGACGACCCGGCCCAACCTGCTCATGTCGAGCACCTCGTTGGCGAGCAGCAGATCGTCGCCGAGCCCCGCCGCGGCCATTCCCTCGACTTCGCGGATCGTGGCACAGGTGAAGGTCCGGTGGCCGGCCTCGGCCTGCAACCTCGCTAGCGCCGTGCACTTGTGCGCCTTGACGTGCGGCCGGAGCCGGCTGCCGGGCAACGCGGAGGACATCGTTGCGAGGTTGCGCGCCAAGGCCGACTGCTCGACGAGCAACGCCGGGGTCTGCAGGTCGTGGATCGTCGTCACGGGCCAAGCACCGTTTCCAGATAGTCGTTGGCGAACACCCGTTCGGGGTCCACCTGGTCGCGCACGGCGAGGAAGTGGTCGAAGCGCGGATAGGCCGGCTGCAGATCCGCCCGCGTCCGCCAGTGCATCTTGCCCCAGTGCGGTCGGCCGTCGAGAGCCCGCATCTCCCTCTCCACTGCGCGGAAGTAGCCCTCGAACGGCTCCCCGCGATAACGGTGAATCGCCACGTAGGCCGTGTCCCGACCGAACGCGGTCGACAGCGGGATGTCGTCGGGCGCCGCCACCCGCACCTCGATCGGGAAGGAGATGTGAAGGTCGTCGCGCTCGATGACGGTCTGCACAGCGCGGATCGCGTCGCGGATCGCCGAACGCGGGACGGCGTACTCCATCTCGACGAACCGCACCCGGCGCGGCGACGTGAACACCTCGTGCGACGGAGCCGAGAAGCGGCGGGCGCCCATGAGCCTGGCGGCGGTGTTGTTGAGTCGGGGGACGAGAGCCGGGCGCCGCTTGCCCAGGGCACACACCGCCCGGAACAGCGTGTTGGCGAAGAACTCGTCGTCGAGCCATTCCTTCGTCCTGGACAGCGGCCGCGGCGTCTCGCCGGCGGGCAGCCGGTTGTTGCGCTTCGTCAGGGCGATGTCCGTGTGCGGGAACCAGTAGAACTCGAAGTGGTCGTTGTCGTTGGCGAGGTCGTCGAGCTCCTCCATGACCTGCTCGAGGGGCATCGGCTGCTCGTCGGCGACCAGGTGGAACGCGGGTTCGCACTGCAGCGTCACCGCGGTCACGATTCCGAGCGCGCCGAGGCCGAGCCGCGCGCAGTCGAACAGCTCCGGTCGTTCTGTCGCGGAGCAGGACACCAGCGAGCCGTCGCCGGTGACCAGCTCGAGACCGCGGATCTGCGTCGCCAGGCCGCCGAGCCGGGAGCCGGTGCCGTGGGTGCCGGTCGACGTTGCACCGGCGATCGTCTGTCTGTCGATGTCGCCGAGGTTGGTCATCGCCAGGTCCAGCTCGGACAGGATGAGGTTGAGCCGGTGCAACGGGATCCCCGCCTGGATGGTGACGAGTCCGGAGCCCAAGTCGGAGGAGATGAGTCCGGACATCCGATCAAGGTGCAGCAACGTGCCGTTGGTCGCCGCCACGCCGGTGAACGAGTGACCGGCGCCAACAGCCTTCACAGTGCGGCGCTCCGCGAGCGCGCGCTTGACCTGCAGGGCGACTTCTTCGACGCCGCGGGGGTGTTCGACCGCTTGTGGGTGCGCCTGCTGGTTGCCCGCCCAGTTCCGCCACGTCGTCACACCCGACACCTTCTCACCCGGCCTGAGCGGCCAGCACCTTCTCCAGCACGGCGAGGCCGTCGTCGAGGAGCTCGTCGCTGATCACGAGCGGGGGCAGGAAACGCAGCACGTTGCCGTAGGACCCCGCGGTCAGCACTAGCAGCCCCTCCGCGTGACACGCGGCAGCCAGCGCGGTCGTCCGGGTCGCGTCCGGAGCGCCGGCGCGGTCGACCAGCTCCACCGCCACCATCGCGCCGCGGCCACGGACGTCACCGATCACGGGATGGCTGACCTGCAGGGCGAGCAGTCGCGGTGTCATGACCTCGCCGATGTGCCGGGCGCGGCCGAGCAGGTCATCCGACTCGATCGTCTCGATCACGGCAAGAGCGGCAGCGCAGGACAGTGGGTTGCCGCCGAAAGTGCCGCCGAGACCGCCTGGGTGCACCATGTCGATGATCTCGGCGCGTGCCGTCACGCCACCGATGGGGAGGCCGCCGCCCAGCCCCTTCGCAGTTGCGACGATGTCGGGCACCACACCCTCGTGCTCGCAGGCGAACCACGCGCCGGTGCGCCCGAACCCGGTCTGCACCTCGTCGGCCACCAACAGCACGCCGT
>JAVEEH010000229.1 GCA_030840545.1 Frankiaceae bacterium
ACTTGCTCGACGCGAACGTCACCGCCTTCACCGGACGGTTGCTCACCGCGGGCACCAAGTAACCGCTACTGGCTCCGGTCGGGAGCTCGCCCCGTCGCCATGCCGTCGTCACCACTGCCATGCTCGCAGCCTCGATCTCGGCCAGCTCCGCTGCTGCCTGTGGTGCGACATCGACGAGCAGCCTCGCAGCCGGAGTTGCCGGGACCGCGACGATCACCGCATCGGCGTCGATCACCTGCTCGTCCGTCGTCGGTCCGTGCACGACACGGAATCCGTTCGGCGTTCGTTCAACCCGCCGGACCAGCCGCCCGGTGATGATCGTTGCGCCGCTCACATCTGCCACCGTGCGAGCGAAAGAGCCCAGACCCGCTCGGACGGTTGCGAAGACGGGTGGCGTGGTGGTCGAAGGCGCCGGCACGGTCTGCCGGACGGCGCGGATCAGTGAGCCGGACGTGGGCCCCAGCTGCGGCATGGTCGCCCGCACCGACAGCTCGTCGGCCCGGCCCGCGTAGACCCCGCCGAGCAGCGGGTCGACCAGTCGATCCACGACCGCGCGACCCAGGCGGCGCGTGACCAGTGCACCAACACTGACGTCATCGTCGGCCTCGGTGCCGGGCAGCAGCAGGTCGAGTCCGGCGCGTGCCGTCTCGGCGCCGGTCAGCACGCCCCGGAGGGAACGTACGGACGACGGGATGCCGAACATTGTGCGCGCCGGGATCGGTCGCAGCTCGCCACGCACCCAGACGGCGGCGTTGGTGGTCGCGGGATGCAGCAGCTGGTCGCCCAGTCCCACGGCGCGCGCCAACCCGAGACCTTCCGGGACGCGCGCCAGGAATGACTCAGCACCCTCGTCGACGTCGATGCCGGCGATCGACGACGTACGCAGCTTGCCGCCGACGTCGTTGCTGCCTTCGATGACGGTGATGTCGCGTCCGCGCAGCGCGTGTGCCGCCGCAAGCCCGGCGATGCCCGCACCGATGACGACGACGCGCGGCATCAGCGCGCGGCAGCGGCAGCGACGAGCCCGGCCAGCGCCTGCATCACCTGGACATCGGCATTGACCGAGGCTGTCCGCGCGAAGGGCAACCCGAGCACTCGCGCCAAGGGGGCGGCCTCGAGGTCCAGGTCGAACGCCACCTCGAGATGGTCGGCGACGAACCCGCATGGGCAGACGACCAGTCCCGCGCCTCCGGCGGACGCCCGGTCCCGCACGATCTCGAGGACGTCGGGGCCGAGCCACCGTTCGGGCGTCCGCCCGGCGGACTGCCAGCCCACCGACCAGGTGGCCAACCCGGCGGACACCGCGACAGCAGCCGCCGTCTCGCCCAGCTGGTCCGCATAGGGGTCACCGGTGGCGAGGATCCGCTCCGGCAACGAGTGGGCAGTGAACACCACCTCGCTGCCCGCGGGCAGGTCGGCGAGTGCCGCCGTGACCGCGTTGCTGAGGAAGTCGACGTACGCCGGCAACAGATGCCACGACTCAACGGTGTCAACGCGCAGGCCGGTCTCGGCACCCGCTTTCGCGGCGCGTTCGGCGTAGTCGCCGACGGAGAACCGCGAGTAGTGGGGGGCGAGCACCAACCCGACCACCTGACTGACACCGGCCGCGGCCAGCTCGGCCACACCTTCGGCGATGGTGGGATGCGAATGCTTGGTGCCGAGCCGAACGACGAAGTCGTCGCCGAGTGCGCCCGCCAAAACGGCGATCTGCTCGTCGGTGATCGCGCGAAGCGGAAACGTGCCACCGATTGCGTCGTAACGACGCACGAGATCTGCGAGCTGCGCGGGCGACGGTGGCCGGCCGCGACGGATGTCGGTGTAGTAGGTCTCGATGTCGTCGCGGTCGCGCGGCGTGCCGTAGGCCATCGCGAGCACGCCGACCGTCACGGCGTGACGCTCTCGGCGTGAACGAGCTCGACAAGTCGCGCCAGCACGTCCGGATCGGTGTCCGGCAACACGCCATGGCCGAGGTTGAACACGTGCCCTGTCGCTGCGGTCCCGCGTCGCAGCACGTCGCGAGCCCGCTCGGCGACGACCGGCCAGGGCGCGAACACCGCGGCCGGGTCCAGGTTGCCCTGCACGGGGATTCCGGCCGGCACTCGCTTCGCCGCTTCGTCCAACGGCACCCGCCAGTCGACACCGATCACATCGGCGCCCGCCGCTGCCATCAGTCCGAGGAGCTCACCCGTGCCGACCCCGAAATGGATGCGCGGCACATCGGCGTGCGCACGGATCCCCTCCAGCACCGTGCGGCTGTGCGGCAGCACATAGCGCGTGTAGTCGTCGGCCGACAGCGTGCCCGCCCACGAGTCGAAGAGCTGCACGACGCTGACGCCCGCATCGACCTGCACACGCAGGAATGCCAGCGCGATCTGGGCCAACCGGTCGGCCAGGGCGTGCCAGGTCTGCTCGTCGCCGTACATCAACGCCTTGGTCCGCACATGCTCACGGCTCGGACCACCCTCGACGAGGTAGGACGCCAAAGTGAACGGTGCGCCGGCGAAACCGATGAGCGGTGTCGCACCCAGCTCACCCACGAGACCCCGCACCGCCTCGGCGACGGGCTCCACGGCGGCCGGATCGAGCTGCGGCAACGCGGCCACGTCGGCAGCCGAACGCACCGGGTTCGCGACAACGGGCCCGACCCCTGGCTCGATGTCGAGGTCGACCCCGGCCGCCTTGACCGGCAGCACGATGTCGCTGAACAAGATCGCCGCGTCCACGCCGTATCGGCGCACCGGCTGCATCGTCACCTCGACGACGACATCCGGGCGCAAGCAGGACTCGAGCATGCCGAGGCCGGCGCGCGCCGCGCGGTATTCCGGCAGTGAACGACCCGCCTGACGCATGAACCAGACCGGCGTGTGCGGCACCGGCTCGCCCCGGCACGCCCGCAGCAGCGCGCTGTCACGGAGGTCCACCATGGGTCGATCGTGCCAGATCGGCGCGCCGACAGGATTTTGTCGGTGCCTCGTGCGACCTTCGAAGCATGACGACGAAGCACTGCCCCGGCTGCCGCGATGAGCGAGTCGTCGAGCAGCCACCGTGCATGGACGGTCATGCCGACTGCCCGGAGTGGGTCTGCGTCGAATGCGGCACCGCGATCGTCTTCGGCTGGCTGACCGAGGATCTCGTGTCACCGCCGAGCCGTCGGTCAGCCGCCGACTCCGCCGCCTGAGGCGATCAGCACGACACCGGCGAGTGCGCAGACGACGCCCACGGTCTGCACGCGTTGCAACCGCTCGTCATGCACCGATCTGGCCAGCACGACGGTGACCGCCGGATAGAGCGACGAAAGCACGGCCACCACCGACAACAACCCGCGGGTCGAGGCGACCGCCAGTGCGGCGTTGGCACCCACATCACCGGCTCCGATGGCCGCGAGCAGTGGCAGGTCCGGACGCCGGACGACCACCGTCGCCCGGCCGGCAACGGCCATCGCGCCCAGCAGCGCGACGCTGGTCGCACGCATGACGAACAGCGTCATCAGGGTGCTCGACTGGGCCCCGTGCGCCACGCAGACGATGACGGCGCCGAATCCGACGGCTGCGACACCGGCGAGCAACAAGGGCCGCCGCGCCGAACGGCTGCCCGGCGCATCGGGCTCGGACCTCAGCTCGGGACCGCTGGCCAGGACGACTCCACTGACCGCGAGCAGGACACCGGCGCCTTGCCAGATGCTCGGCCGGTCGCCCTGGGCGACACCGACGACGACAGGTACGGCGACCCCGAGCGCAGCGATCGGGGCGACCACGCCCATCGTGCCTTCGGCCAGTGCGGCGTAGAAGCCGGTGAGGGCGATGACCCCGACCACCGCGGCCGCGAGCGCCCAGCCCAGATAGCCGAGCCGGTCACCATAGGCGCCCGTGACGCCGACGACGACGATGAGACCGATCAGCGCGAAGCCCTGGGACACGGCCACCACCGCGGTGGCCGGGATGCGTCGCGCTGCTGTCCCGCCGAGGAAATCTGCGGTGCCCCAGAGCAAACTCGCGAGCAACGCCAGGGCCGTGGTCATCGAGGCAGGTTCTCAGATGCGTGTCGCAGCCGCGGAGTGCGCCGAGCCGACCTAGGCTGACCACGTGTCGGTGCAGCTGTCAGCGCCGGCCGACCTCCCCGCGGCGTTCCGCCGCGCCGTGGCCGGCCTGACCGGCGTCGACCTCCGCCCTGAGGTGGTCGTCTCGGAACTGCCCGCCCCGCAACGCCTCGCTCCCTACGCCGTCGCGTTGCACGCCAGCGTCGTACGAACCGGTGAGGAGCTCGCCGACGGAAGGCTCGTCGTCCTGCACGATCCCGCCGGGCAGGAGACGTGGGAGGGCATGACGCGCTGCGTCGCCTATGTGCAGGCGGCGGTTGATCTGGAGATCGCCAGTGACCCGCTGCTGCCAGGCGTCGGGTGGGCTTGGCTGATCGAGGCGCTGGAGGCTGCAGGTGCCGAGCACGTTGCGGCCGGCGGCACCGTCACCCGGACGACGTCCGAGCGCTTCGGTGCGCTCATCGAGCATCCGACCGCGGCCGAGGTCGAGATCCGCGCCTCGTGGTCGCCGGTCGGAGACGACCTGGTGCCTCATCTGATGGCTTTCGGTGAGCTCATGTGCGCCGCCGCCGGCCTACCCCCGGTGCCGCCCGGCGTGGTGCCGCTGCCGTCGACCCGGCGCAAGCGAACGACGACGGCGAGCACCCGGCACCGCTGAGCGGTCAGGCGACGGAGGGGCGCTGCATCGGGAGCAGGCCGCTCGCCCCGGCACCTCCGCGCGGAAGCCGCAGCGTCAGGGTCGCGCCCGCAGCCGGCCATGAGCCGACATCGAGCGAGCCGCCGACCAGGCGGGCCCGTTCGCGCAGCAGCCCGAGACCGACGTGGCGACCCTGCTGGGAGTGCACGTCAGCCGGGTCGAATCCCGGCCCGTCGTCAGTCACCACCGCGAAGACCCACTCCTCGTCCACCCGCAGCTCGGCCCGGGCGAGATCGACATCCGCGTGCTTGACGACGTTGAGCAGGCCCTCCTGGAAGAACCGGTAGACGGTCACTGCCGTCACCAATGGCAAGGGGTAAGGCTGCTGCGGCCACACCAGATCGACGACGAGGCCATAGCGGTTGGCCATGTCGTCCCGCAGTCCAGCGACGGCGCGCGCCAGGTCGCCGTCACGCAACGCCGGCGGGCGCGTTCGGGCCATGACAGCGCGAACCTGTTCCTCCGCCTCGGCGATGAGCTCGGCGGCGGCGCCGACCTCCGCCCCCCTGTCCGCGAGCAGGCTCCGCGCCGTCATCAACGACTGGGCGACGGTGTCGTGCAGCTCGGCCGACAGCTGACCGCGGGCACCCTCCTCCGCCTCGACCAGGCCGGCCAGCAGCTCGAACATTCCTGCACTGGCGGTCTCGGCCGAGCGGCGATGGCGTTCGGCAACCTCGTCGGCCATCCGCACACGCAGGTGCAGCGCATCCAGAGTCCGCGCCAGCTCGACCATCTCGCTGCCAGTCCAGTCAGGCACCTTGGTGGCGGCGGTACCGGCCACCGGTGCCGAGGGGTCGTGCAGCCGGCGCAACGCGTCGCCCCGCAACAGCCGCAGTGTCCGCGCGAACCGGGCCGCGACCCACGCGCCGGCCGCCGCGATGAGCAAGGCCATCGGACCGCCGGCGACGAGAATCTGCCACATCGGCACGCTCATCCGGCCGTCGGCGTGCAAGACGATGGAGGCGACAGCAAGGGTGCACAGGCATGCCGCAAGCACCGTTGCCCCCACGAGGGGGGCAAGCGGCGCCAGACGTTCGCGTGAGCGGCTCATCTCAGGTGAGGACGCCTGTCGTCGTCCAGTCGGTGACCGCGCGCGGCACCGACGGTGCTTCGCCCATGCCCGCGGCGGCCGGGTCCAGTGCGGAGAGCTCCGGGTCGGCGGCGAGGGCGATCGCACCGAGCAGGGACGCCACCGCGCGCTCGACGGCGTAGAGCTCGTCGACGATCTCGCTGACGGATGCCGGGCCTTCCAGCTCGGCCAGCCGGGCCAACCGGTGGGCCGACTCGCGCAGCACGACGAGCGCGGGCGCGGTGTGGGCGCCGATGTCGCCCAGGGCCCGGGCGGCACCTTCGGCTGCCTGCGCCTGGGCGCGCGCTTCGTCCCGGGACTTGGCGAGCTCCGCAACCGACAGCCACGACTCGGCTTGTTGGGCCAGCACTTCGGCGAGCATCGACTCGCGCCGCCCGAAGCCCGGACTGCCGTGCGGCCGTCGGGCGACGAGCACTGCGAGCGGGGCATCGCCGCCACCGAGGACGGCGGAGCAGAAGGGACGGCCCTCATCGACACCGGTGGAGATCGTGCCGGCTCCGAGGGCCCGAATGACCCAGCCGTTGTCGAGCACGCCGGGATCAACGCGGCGCCGGCTGACGCCGGTCTCGTCACCGACGTAATGCGCCGCCCCGTCGGCGGTCATCAGGACCATCTCGACGTCCGCACCGCCGAACAACCGTGCGGCCGCGGTCAGGATCACCTGCGCAGAGACGTCGACGGAACGACCACTGGCGCGCTCCTGCAGCCGGGCCAGCTCGGCGAACAGCCGCGCTTCGGCGGCACGCGCGGTCTGTTCGTCGTAGGACAGCCACAGGAGAAGAAGAGGTACGACGAGGCCGAGCAGCCCGAGCGGAGCATGCTCGGCGAGCCAGGCCGCGAGCAGGCCGATGCTCGACGTGCCGGCCGAGTGCACGGCAGCGAGCGGAGCGCTGGCCCACAGCAGCGACCACAGCCGCTGCTCGGACATCAATGACATCGCCGAAGCGACCATCAGGTTGTTGACGAGCCAGAAGAGGCCCATGCCACCGATGGCCCCGAGGACACCGCCGCCCACCAGATGGGCAAAGCCTGCGCCGAGGGCTGCACCGGCAGCGAACTGGCCGACGTTGAACTCGACCTTCAGTCGCTCTTGGCGGCGCAGGAGCTGCGCGATGAACACACCGACCACGACAGCGGCGACGGCCCAGGCGCCCGGCTGATAGACGAACGCAGCCGCGATCGCGCCTTCGGTGAGGCTGAACGTCCAGCGCTGACGGCCGAAGGACAGGTGCACGACCGCGGTCTCGGCGGCTGCGACCGCGACAGCAAGGACGAGCGGCGCCCACCAGGCGACATCGCTCCAGCCGGTGGCGACTGCGCAGATGACGCCGAGCACGAGCCCGACGCCGGCAAGCAGCCGGACCTTCGTAGCCGGGGTCATCCGTCGTCACCCCAGCCGTAGTCCGACCACGACGACGCGGACCACGACGACGCGCTCCACGACGAGGCGGACCACGAGGACGCGGACCACGACGATGCGGTCCAGGCGGGACCGGACCACGACGAGGCGAGCCAAGAGGCCCAGTTGCCTTGCTGCCAGGCGTTGGCCTGCCAGGTTGTCGAGTCGAAGCCGGACTCCCCGCTGTCGCCGGACCGGCCGTCGTTTCCGTGACCGTTGCCGTTCGCCAGCTGGACCAGCCCGGCTCCGGCACGCGGGTTGCTGCGGCCACCGCCGACAGCGGTGTTGCGCAAGGCGGTCTTCGCTGTCAGTGGTGCTGCACCGGGGTGGTCACTGAACCAAGCGGCCGCGACGCCGGCGGCGACAGCGGTCGACTCGCTGGTGCCGGAGCCCCGGAACAGACCATTCGACTGCCAGCCCGAGGGGTTGGCGCGCGCGATCGCGGAGTCCGGAGCAAGCAGCCCGAGCAGGTGCACACCGGATGCGACCAGGTCGGGCTTCGCGACGCCCGCGACGACGCCGCTGCCGGAGAACGACGCGACCGGCTGCGAGCGGCTGGTCAGGTCAGCAGCACCGACAGTCAGCGCCTGCGGGTCCATGCCTGGGTCCCCCACCTGGCCGGGGGTGTTGCCGGCGGCCGCGACCACGAGCACGCCGGTCGCGCGGACGTGCTCGACCGCAGCGGTCAAGGGGTCCGCGCCGTAGGCCGGCGCGGTCGGCCGGTCGACGGCGAGCGCGAGGTTCACGACCTGAATGGCACGGGCGTGTGAGGCAACCCAGTCCATCCCGGCGAGGACCTGCGACAGGCTGGTGATGCCGTCGTCATCGGCGACCTTCACGACGACGATGCGTGCCGCCGGCGCGACCCCGAGCGCCTGCCCGCCGCTGCCGGTAACCCGGCCGCCGGCGATCAGCGAGGCGAGGAACGTGCCGTGGCCGTATCCGTCGGTGAACTGACCGGACGTCCTGGCGGCGCCACCGGAGGCGAGGTGAGAGACATCGACACCGTCGGTGATGCGGCCAGATGCGCGGTTGAGTGCGGCTGTGTCGCTGACGCCGGTGTCCAGGAGCGCGACGTTCACGCCGCGGCCCGTGTCGGATCGGCCGGCGTCATTGCCCAGCCCGTCGGAGGCGAAGACGCTGTCCGGGCGGCTGCCGTGACCGTTGCCCTTGTCGTTGTCGCCGCTGTAGTCATGGCCCATGACCCGGCCGGGCCGGTCGGGAGAGACGCCGGCGACGCGCGGGTCAGCGGCCAGCGCGGCGAGCACGGACATCGGCGCCCGGACGAGCTCCGAGCCGACATGGGCGAACTGGGCGAGGACCCGGCCGCCCGGCACGCGCAACGGCAACGTGACTCCGGACCGGACGACGACAACCGCGTTCACCAGCCGGTCCGACCCAATGTGCGGGGCACGGCGCGAAGCAGCGGACGCAGGGACCGCGGCAACTGTTGCGGCGATCGCCAGGGCAGGGACCAGCCCGGCGAGAGACATGGCCTTGCAGCGCGGATGCACCGACGACTCCTCCCGCCGCGGCGGAAGCCAAGGCCGCGACTCTCCTTCGTCGGCATCTGGAAGCCCTGACTTTGCGCGCGAGGCGCACGTTCCCCCGAATGGAGCAACGGCGGTTCCTCCGTGCGGGTCGATCACCTTCATAGTCCGGCGCTGAGCCGGACAGCCCAGAAGATCGCGGATTCGGGCTACAGCCCGGGCTAACCCGAGCCGACAACAGTCGCAACGCCCAGACCCGGCGTCATGGCACGTGACCCCTGCCGAGCGCAGAGCAAGATGGAGGCTCCTGGTGACAGCGATGGTTGAGCGGGCGGTTCCCACCCCGGGACCAGGCCCCGGCTTCACCGCGATGGTCGTCGACGACCATCCGCTGGTCCGCGAGTCGATGGTCGCCCGGCTGATGGCGATGGGCGCCCGCGACGTACTCGAGGCCGCAAGCGTCGCCGAAGCCCGCGCCCGGGCCCACGCCGGCGGTGTCCGTGATCTCTGCGTGCTCGACGTCGGCTTGCCCGACGGCTCGGGCCTGGACCTGCTCGCCGACCTCCGGGCGGCCGGTTGGCCCCGCCTCGTGGTGCTCTCCGCCGCGGACGACCCCTACTCCGTCCGCGCCGCATTCGTCGCCGGCGCACAGGGCTACCTACTGAAGTCTGCCTCCCCGCTCGTCGTCGCCGATGGCGTCCGCCGGGTCCTCGACGGCGGCGTCTATGCCGACCCCTCGGTCGCGTCGCTGCTCGCCGCCGGTCTTCGCGGTGGACCGCAGCAGGACGGCGTCTCGGAGCTTTCCGGCCGTGAGGTCGAGGTCCTTCGCCTCGTCGCCGACGGCCGCTCCAACAAGGAGATCGGCGAGACGCTCGGCCTCTCGGCCCTGACCGTCAAGAGCCACCTCGCCCGGATCGCCCGCAAGCTGGGCACCGGCGACCGCGCCGAGATGGTCGCCATGGCCATGAGGGCCGGCGTCATCCGCTAGGGCTCTGGGGCGAGTTGCGGGGCGGGAGCGTTTCCCCGCCGTACGCTGGCGTTCGTGACGGCGACGGAAGAATCGGGCGGGCGTCCCGCCGTCGTACCTCTCCTCGAGCCACGCGGTGGCATTCCCGACGTTGTCGAGGACTCGGCCGCGCTGGTCGACGTCGTCGCCCGGTTCGCCGCGGGCTCCGGCCCCATCGCGATCGACGCGGAACGCGCCTCGGGCTACCGCTACAGCCAGCGGGCCTATCTGGTGCAGCTGCGGCGCTCCGGCGCCGGCACCGCCCTCATCGATCCCATCGCGTGCCCGGACCTGTCGGCGCTGTCCGAGGCGGTTGCCGACGCCGAGTGGGTCCTGCACGCCGCGTCGCAGGACCTGTCCTGTCTCGCCGGTGTCGGGCTGCACCCGCAGCGGTTGTTCGACACCGAGCTGGCCGCGCGAATCGCCGGCTATGAGCGGGTCGGGCTCGCCACGATGTCCGAGATCGTGCTCGGCCACCAGCTTGCCAAGGAGCATTCCGCCGTCGACTGGTCCCGCCGGCCGCTCCCCCGCCCTTGGCTCGCCTACGCCGCCCTCGACGTCGAGATCCTCGTCGACCTGCGCGACGCGCTCGAAGGTGAGCTCGCGCGGCAGGGAAAGCTGACCTGGGTGCACGAGGAGTTCGCCGCGATCCTCGCCGCGCCCCCCGCGCCTCCCCGCGCCGACCCGTGGCGCCGGACCAGCGGTATCCACCGGCTGCGCGGCCGCCGTCAGCTGGCGATCGTCCGGGCACTGTGGGAGGCGCGCGACGAGCTGGCCCGCCACCGCGACGTCGCACCGGGCCGGTTGCTGCCCGACACAGCGATCATCGCGGCCGCCAGCACCTCGCCGACGACCCCCGAGGCGCTAGGGCGGCTGCCGGGCTGGGGCGGCAAGGCAACCCGACGGCTCGTCGCGACCATGTGGCCGTCCGTCGAGCGGGCGCTCACTCTCGCCGAAGCCGACCTGCCGCGCCCGTCCGCACCCGGTGACGGGCCGCCGCCGGCGAGTCGCTGGCCGGATCGCGACCCTGCCGCGGCCGAGCGGTTGACGAGGACGCGGGCGGCCGTCGGCGCGATCGCCGCCGAGCACGGCCTGCCGGTCGAGAACCTGCTCTCGCCCGACCTCGTGCGCCGCATCACCTGGACGCCGCCGGAGGGCGACGCCGACGCCGTGGCCGCGGCGCTGCGGGCGGGCGGTGCCCGCCCCTGGCAGGTCGAGCTCACCGCCGCGGCTCTCGCCGCGGCTCTCGTCGCTGCGCCCCACCCCGAATCCGCTGTTGACGACTGAGCCGACGACGATCGACGGCGCGGGCGTCACGCTCGTCCCGGTCCGGCCGCGACAGGCGGCAGCCCTGCTCGGCGGCGACCTCGACGGTCGAACGGCCGGCGTCGGCTGGCCCCATGACGACACCGAACCGGCCCTCGGTTTCGCCGACTCGGGCGGGCTGACCTGGCTGATCGTGGACGCCGACGGGCTCGTCGTCGGTGAGCTGGGCACCAAGACCGGGCCGGATGCGACCGGCACCGTCGAGATCGGCTATGGGCTGGCGGCCCCGAGCCGGGGTCGAGGTCTCGGCACCCGGTCGGTCGCTGCTCTGCTCGGCTGGCTGGGCCGGCAGGACGACGTACGCCGGGTCGTCGCGAACGTAGCGGTGGGAAACGTCGCGTCGCACCGACTGCTCGCCCGGCTGGGCTTCCGGTCGACGGGCGAGGGTGGCAGCGCCGAGATCAGCTACGAGCTGGCGACCGAGGCTCTGTCCGATGCGCGCTGAGGAGTCCCGGCCGGCTGTGGTGCAGCCGCCGGATCAGCGGGTAAGGTTGCCCTAAGCCAAGCAGGGATGGAGGCGGCACGTGAGCACCGGCGGGATCCTCGGTCTCGGCGCCATCGCCGGTTGCACGATCTTCCTGGGGTTGCCGGTGGGCCGGATGCGGCGCATCACTCCGGCGGTCCGCACGCTGCTCAACGCCATCGCCGTCGGCGTGCTGGTCTTCCTCGTCTACGACGTGCTCGCGCACGCGGTCGAGCCGATCGACGCGCGCCTCGCGGCGCTCACGGGCACCCCAGC
>JAVEEH010000240.1 GCA_030840545.1 Frankiaceae bacterium
CTTCAGCGAATGCGTTCCGGTCCGGCCGACACCGGCGCCCACGACCTGCAGCATCGCTCCCCCATCGGTTCGTGGCCAGGATCTGCTGTGCGCCTCAGCCGCCCGGCACCGCGGTCCGCGGGCGAGCGGCCAGACCCATCCGCTCGTAGATCTCCCGCGTCGCGGTCGAGCGGTTGAGCGTATAGAAGTGCAGGCCCGGCGCACCAGCCGCGAGCAGCTGCTCGCACAACCGGGTGGCGTGCTCGACACCGATTTCGCGCACCGCCTCGGGGTCGTCCTCGACCGCTGCCATCCGGTCGGCAAGCTCGACCGGGAAGCGCGCGCCGGACAGCTCCGCCGACCGCTGGATCCCGCGGAGGTTGAGGACCGGCATGACGCCCGGGAGGATCGGTACGTCGCAGCCGTGCGCCGCCACCCGATCGCGCATCGCGATGTAGTCCTCGGCGTAGAAGAACATGTTCGTGATGGCGAAATCGGCGCCGGCGCGGCACTTGTCGACGAAAAACGCCACATCGCTGTCGACGTCGCGCGAGCGCGGATGCTTCTCCGGGAACGCCGCCACACCGACACAGAAGTTGCCGACCGACTTCACCAGCCGGACCAGATCGGCGGTGTAGCTGAAGCCGTCCGGATGTGCTTCCCAGTCGCCGAGCGGGTCACCGGGCGGGTCACCGCGGATGGCGAGGACGTTGCGGATGCCGGCGTCGGCGTACTGCGCGACAACGTGGCGCAGCTCCGCTACGGAGTGACCGACGATCGCCAGGTGGCCCATCGGCGTCAGTGTCGTCTCGGCCGCGATGCGCTCGGTGATCCGCACCGTGGTCTCGCGGGTGCCGCCACCGGCGCCGTAGGTGACCGACACGAACGTGGGTTGCAGCGGCTCGAGCTGGCGGATGGCCTGCCAGAGCAGCCGCTCGCCCTCCGGGGTCTTGGGCGGGAAGAACTCGAAGGAGTAGGACCGCTCGCCGCTCGCCAGCAGGTCACGGATCGAGGCGATCCGCGTCGCGGGGGCCCGATGCGCCAGACGCTCGGTGGGTTGCAACGGCATCCAGCCAGGCTACGGAATGCCCGCCGATAGGCCTACCGGATACTCCTCGGTGTGACCGCGACCGGCCTGCGCGTGCGATTCGACAAGGCGCTGCAGGAGTTCTTGCGCGGGGCGATGCCGGCGCTGGCGGGCATCGCCGACGACCTCGGCCCGCTGGCGGAGGCGACCGAGGCCTTCGTGCTCGACGGCGGCAAGCGGCTGCGGCCGCTGTTCTGCTACTGGGGCTACCGCGCGACCGGCGCCGGAGACGACGAGCGGATCGTCGCCGCGGCTGCATCCCTCGAGCTGCTACAGGCGTGCGCGCTGGTGCACGACGACGTCATCGACGGCAGTGACACCCGCCGCGGCGCCCCATCGGTGCACCGCCGGTTCGCGGCGCTGCACCGCTCGGCCGGCTGGCACGGTGACCCGGAGCGGTTCGGGCAGGCCGCCGCGATCCTCCTCGGCGACCTCGCCCTCATCTGGGCCGACGCGATGTTGAGTGGCAGCGGGTTCACCGCGGTCGAGCTGGAGCGGGCGCTGCCGATCTGGGACACGATGCGCGTCGAGGTGATGTGCGGGCAATACCTCGACGTCGTCGAGCAGGCCCGCGGCGGCGGCTCGGTCGAGCGCGCGCTGCGGGTCGCACGGTTCAAGTCGGCGAAGTACACGATCGAGCGGCCGTTGCACCTCGGTGCCGCTCTCGGCGCCGGACCGCCCGAGCTGTCGACGGCGTTCAGCGCCTACGGCCTGCCGCTCGGCGAGGCGTTCCAGCTGCGTGACGACGTGCTCGGCGTCTACGGCGACCCGGACGTGACCGGCAAGCCCGCCGGCGACGACCTGCGCGAGGGCAAGCGCACCGTGCTGGTCGCCTACGCCCTCGAGGCTGCGAACGACGCCCAGACCGAGCAGCTGCGTCGCCACCTCGGCGATCCGCAGCTGGCCGAGGACGGCATCACCGTCCTGCGCGAGATCATCGCCGCGACGGGAGCACTGGACCGCGTCGAGGAGCTCATCAGCGTGCGGGCAGCGGCGGCCGGGCGCGCGCTGGACGACGTGGTGATGGACGCCGAGGCGCGGTCGGCACTGCTGCAGCTCGCCGAAGCGGCGAGCCGGCGGCTGGTCTAGGGCGCTGACGCCGATGCGACGGGTGTCCGGGCGGACCGACCGGGTGGTCGTCGTCGGCGCCGGGCTGGGCGGGTTGTCGGCGGCCCTGCGGCTGGCTGGATCCGGCCGCGAGGTCGTCGTCGTGGAGCGCGACGCGGTGCCGGGCGGCCGGGCCGGCCTGCTCGAGATCGACGGATATCGCTTCGACACCGGTCCGACGGTCCTGACCATGCCCGAGCTCGTCGAGGACGCGCTGGCCTGCGTCGACGAGACGTTGGGCGACTGGCTCGACCTGCGTCGCCTCGACCCCGCTTACCGCGCCTTCTTTCCGGACGGGTCGGCGCTCGACGTGGTCGCCGACGTCGACGCGATGGCCGCGAACATCACCGCCCTCAGCGGGTCGCGGGACGCCGACGGCTATCGCCGGTTCGCGGCGTTCGGCCGAGCTCTCTACGACGCCGAACGACGCGACTTCATCGATCGCAACCTGGACTCACCGCTCGACCTGCTCCGGCCGTCGCTCGCCCGGCTTGTCGCCCTCGGTGGCTTCGGCCGGCTCGGGCGCAAGATCGCGTCGTACGTCGACGACCCGCGGTTGCGCCGGGTGTTCTCGTTCCAGGCGATGTACGCCGGGCTCGCGCCGCACGAGGCGTTGGCGCTGTATGCCGTCATCGCCTACATGGACACCGTCGCGGGTGTGTGGTTCCCGGTCGGCGGCATGCACGCGGTGCCCGCTGCCTTGGCGGGAGCGGCGGACAAGCACGGGGTGGAGCTCCGGTTCGGCACCGAGGTCACCAGCGTCGAGACCGAAGGCGCGCGCGCGGTCGCGGTGCACACCCGCGACGGTGAGCGCATCCCCGCTGATGTCGTGGTGCTCAACCCGGACCTGCCCGCAGCGTTGCGACTGGTCGGCAAACAGCCGCCGCGACAGCGACCGGCGCCGTCGTGCTTCCTGCTGCTAGCCGGCTCGACCGCGTCGTACGCCGGCATCGCCCATCACAACCTGCACTTCGGTGCTGCCTGGCGCCGCACGTTCGACGAGGTCATCCATCGCGACGAGCTGATGAGCGACCCATCGCTGCTCGTCACGTCGGCGACGGTCACCGATCCGGGTCTCGCCCCGACGGGGCGGTCGACCTATGCCGTGCTGGCGCCGGTGCCCAGCCTGCCCTCGTCGATCGACTGGGACGTCGTCGGCCCGCGGTATCGCGACGAGATCGTCGGCCGGCTCGAGCACGCCGGCTACATCGGTCTCGGCCAGTCCATCGAGGTCGAGCAGGTGACGACGCCGGCCGACTGGGCCCGGCAGGGCCTTGCGCACGGCACGCCGTTCAGTGCCGCGCACACGTTTCGCCAGACCGGCCCGTTCCGGCCCGGCAACCTGGTCATGGACAACGTCGTGCTGGTCGGCTGCGGCACCCAGCCGGGGGTGGGCGTGCCGATGGTGCTGATCTCGGGGCGGCTGGCGGCCGAGCGCATCATCGGCCCGGGACTGCGATGACGGCGCGCGAGCTCGACGCGGCCGGCATCACCGACCCGCGGCTGCGCACGTCGTACGACGAATGTCGCCGGCTCAACGCCGCGCATGGCCGCACCTACTTCCTGTCGACGCTGCTGTTGCCGGTGGCGAAGCGGCCGCACGTGCATGCGTTGTACGGCTTCGCCCGGTACGCCGACGAGATCGTCGACGACACAGCGTCTTGGCCGCTGGCAGATCGGCGCCGGCGGCTCACCGAGCTCGCCGAGCGCTTCCGCGCGGGCGACGCGACCGGCCCGGTGCTTCCCGCGGTGCTGGACACGGCCGCGCGCTGGCAGATCGGCCGCGACTTGTTCGAGGCGTTCCTCGCGTCGATGGCGATGGACCTCGACGTGCAGGACTACGCCACCTGGGAGGACCTGCGCTCCTACATGCACGGGTCGGCGGCGGTGATCGGGTTGCAGCTGCTGCCGCTGCTCGAACCTGCACCTGGCACCGGACGTGCGGCGGCGGCCTATGCCCGCGACCTCGGCCTCGCGTTCCAGCTGACCAATTTCATCCGCGACGTGGGCGAGGACCTCGACCGCGGCCGCGTCTATCTGCCGAAGGAAGATCTCGCCGCGTTCGGCGTGACCCGCGACGACCTGCACAGCGGGCTCGTCGACGGGCGACTGCGGCGGCTGGTCGCGTTCGAGGTCGCGCGTGCGCGCGAGCTGTTCCGGTCGGCCGAGCCGGGCATCCGGCTGTTGCACCCGACCAGTCGCGACTGCATCCGCACGGCATTCACGCTCTACGCCGGCATCCTCGACGCGGTGGAACGCGCCGGCTATGACGTGCTCAGCCGCCGTGCCGCGGTGAGCGGCCTGCGGCGGGTGTCGGTCGCGGCGCCAGCGCTCGCCCGCGCCCGCCGCGCCCGCCGCGCCCGCCACCCCCGCCCCCGACGCCACCCCCGCCCCTCGCAACGATCATGACGTTCGCGGCAGAATTCCGGGCAGAATGCAGGCCAAAACTGCGGCGAACGTCATGATCGTTGCGATTGATAGGCGGCGAGGAACGCCAGCGTGACCGACGCGGCGTTGTCGGCCGCCAGCTGCCGGTAGTAGAAGAACTGCACCGGGAAGCCCGGCAGGCCCAGCGGGTCGCCGCCCCCGTCAGAGACTGCGCGGAAGCCGACGAACGGCACCTGCCGAGCCGCCGCGACGTCGGCGACCGCCGCCGTCTCCTCGTCCTCGGCCACGTACTTACCCGCGCCCGATGACGACGAGGAGAAGTAACCGGCGAAGAACGCCGGGTCGACGAACGGGGCGGCGCCGCCGGCGAAGTGCTGCGCATCGCGGGTCGCTGTCGCCTGCACCGCACACGGCTCGCATCCGAACACGTCACCGCCGCCGGGCACGCACGGGAGCGCACGACCCGAGAAGGGGTCGGTGGTCTCCCCCGCGCCGCCGACCTCAACCCGCGGCCGATGGGTGACGCTCACCGTGGTGACGGCGTCGGGACTCGTCACACAGCCGCACGCCGGGTCACCGGCGGGTGCCTTCTGCTCCAAGCGCACATGGCTGCGGGCGACCCGGCGCACGACCGCGAGCATGCCCGGGTCGACGCCGAAGAAGTGTTTGCCCGCGTCCTGGGTCCACCGCGTCGGCACGGTCACGTTGCCGATGTAGTCGCCCCCGGCGACCCCGGAGAACACCAC
>JAVEEH010000077.1 GCA_030840545.1 Frankiaceae bacterium
AGGCCGACATCGCGGACCAGTACACCGCGATCCAGCAAGGCCTGCCACACCTTGCGCTGATCGTCGAAGTGGCCGAAGAGCACGAAGTTGGCGTCCGAGTCGACGACACGGAGACCGCGGGAGCGCAGCGCACGGATGATCCGGTCGCGTTCCGCCTTCACGCGTTCGACGCTCGCGAGGGTCTGGTCGGCGTGGCGGAGAGCGGCCAGCGCAGCGGCCTGCGTCAACGCCGACAGGTGGTAGGGGAGCCGGACGAGACGCAGCGCGTCGACCACGGCCGGCGACGCGGCGAGATAACCGACCCGAGCACCCGCGAACGCAAACGCCTTCGACATCGTCCGGGTCACGACCAGGCCCGGGTGCGACGCGAGCAGCGGCAGCAGCGTCGGCCGGGAGGAGAACTCGGCGTAGGCCTCGTCGACGACCACGATCCCGGTCGCCGCCGCGGCGACCGCGGCCACGACCTCGGGGTCCATCGCGGTGCCGGTCGGGTTGTTGGGCGAGCAGAGGAACACGACATCGGGGCGGTGCTCACGAACGGCCGCGACCGCCACGTCCGGGGTCAAGGTGAAGTCCGCGGCCCGGGCGACCGCCACCCATCGGGTGCCGGTCGCCAGCGCGATCAACCGGTGCATGGAGTACGACGGCTCGAAGCCCAGCGCCGACCGGCCGGCGCCGGCGAACGCCATCAACAGCTGTTGCAGCACCTCGTTCGAGCCGTTGGCGGCCCAGATCTGCTCGGCGCCGAGGCCGTGCCCGAGGTAGGCGGCGAGAGCTTCGCGAAGCGCCATCGCCTCGCGGTCGGGATAACGGTTGAGCGACACGGCCGCAGCGGTGACGGCTGCACTGAGGTCGTCGACGAGCTCCCGCGGTGGCGGCCAGGGATTCTCGTTGGTGTTCAGGCGCACGGCGACGTCGAGCTGGGGGGCGCCGTAGGGCGACAGCCCGCGCAGGTCGTCGCGCAAAGGCAGGTCCTCGAAGCCCGTCACGACGCCCGCCCGTCGGTCCGCAGGCGGGTCTGCACCGCTTCCACGTGGGCCACCAGGTCCTCGGCTCCGCCGAGCGCGGTGATGTGGTCGGCCACCGCGGCGAGAGCCTCGCGCGTGTAGTCCACGACGTGGATGCCGCGAAGGAACGACTGCACCGACAGTCCGCCGGTGTGCCGCGCGGTCCCGCCCGTCGGCAGGACGTGGTTGGACCCGGCGAGGTAGTCGCCGAGCGACACCGGCGAGAAGCCCCCGACGAAGATCGCCCCTGCGTTGCGGACCCTGGCGGCCACGCCGGCCGCGTCGCGGGTCACGACCTCGAGGTGTTCGGCGGCCCATGCGTCGACGACCTCGACACCGTGACCCACGTCGTCGACGAGCACGATGGCCGACTGACCGGTCAGCGCCTTCTCGACCCGCGCCGCGTGTCGGGTCGTCTCGACGCGCCGCTGCAGCGCCACCTCGACAGCCTCTGCCAGCGGGGGTGAGTCGGTGACGAGCAGGCAGGCGGCGAGCTCGTCGTGTTCGGCCTGGGCGACGAGGTCAGCGGCGAGAAACTCCGGATCCGCGCTGTCGTCGGCGAGGATCGCGATCTCGGTCGGCCCGGCCTCGGCGTCGATGCCGACGACTCCGCGGAGCAGCCGCTTCGCGGCCGCGACATAGACGTTGCCCGGTCCGGTGACGAGGTCGACCCGCGGCACTCCCTCGACGCCGTAGGCGAACATCGCCACCGCCTGCGCACCGCCGACGGCATAGACCTCGTCGACACCGAGCAGGGCACATGCGGCCAGCACGGTCGGGTTGGGCCGGCCGCCGAACTCCGGCTTGGGGGGAGACGCAACGGCCAGCGAGGGAACACCGGCCACTTGCGCCGGAACGACGTTCATCACGACGCTCGACGGATAGGCAACGAGCCCGCCCGGCACATACAGGCCGACCCGCCCGACCGGCACCCAGCGTTCCGTGACGCGCGCGCCGGTCGCGACGTCGACCGTCACGTCCTCGCGACGCTGCGCCTCGTGCACCCGCCGGGCACGTGCAATCGCCTCATCGAGCGCAGACCGCACGGACGGTTGGAGTCCGGCGAGTGCCTCGGCGAGCAGGTGTGCCGGCACCCGCAGGTCATCGAGCCGGACCCCGTCGAAACGCTCGGTCAGCTCGCGAACCGCGGCGGCCCCACCTGTGCGGACGGCCTCACACACCGGCCGCACCGCCGCCGTCGCGGCGTCGACGTCGAGGCGGGCGCGCGGCAGGACGGCACCGGCGGCCTCCCGACGGCTGCCGCGCAGGTCGATGCGGGTGAGCACGGGGTCAGGGTAGTGAGCGGGGTCCGCGGATCGCGAGCGCGAGCAGGTAGGTCAGCAAGGCCGCCAACGGCCAAGCCATCAGCACCCCGACTGCCCGGACCTTGAAGAAAGGGTCGATGCCGAACTTGTCCAGCAGGCTGAGTGACACCCCGAGGTGGTGCAACGCCGACAGGGTGTGGTCCCGGTTGACGAGATAGCCGACCCGGTTGGTGACGAGGGCGGCGAGCACTCCCCCGATGCCGAGGCCGACGACGACGCCGGGCCCGTCGCGCTTCAGCGCGATCGCCACGATCGCGCAGATGACACCGGCCGCGGCGGTGACGATCACGAAGTGGACGTCGGCGCCCACTTCGGTGCGGAACGCCGTTTCGGATCCGCTCAGGGCCGGCCGCAGTGGCAGCTTGGGTCCCAGCGCGGACCACAGGAGCCCGACGAGTGGCGCGCTGAACACGAGCGCCAGCACGGTCAACGCCAGCTCGCGACCGTCGTCGCGCCAGCGGACGACGGGCTCCGGCAGCGGCATCGGGGCC
>JAVEEH010000308.1 GCA_030840545.1 Frankiaceae bacterium
TCGAGGAGATTCCCGCCGCCGGCCGGTGACGAATGCTGCGCTACCCGACTGAGGCCATCTGGCAGGAGATCGCCTACCTCGCCTATCACCTGCACTGGCCGCTCGACCAGCTGCTCGACCTGGAGCACGCCGACCGCGTGCGCATGGTGCGGGCGGTGGCGTCGTTGAACGCCCAGGCTTGGGAGGCGATCCGCGAGAATGCCTGACATCGCACCGCTCGGCGGTGATGCCCAGCTCGCGAACCGCTTCCTGCTCGAGGTCGACGGCGTGCAGATCGGCGTGTTCAAGTCGGTTTCCGGACTGTCCCTGAGCATCCAGACCGAAGAGGTGCAAGAAGGCGGGGAGAACGGCTACGTCCACAAGCTGCCCGGCCGGATGACCTGGCCCAACCTCGTGTTCAAGCGCGGCGTCACCCAGGGCGACGTGCTCTTCCAGTGGATCAACAAGGTCTCGGGGGAGGGCTTCTCGGCCCAGCACAACAAGGTCGATCGGCACACCGGTGCCGTCACCGTCGTCGGTTATGACGGGACGCGACTGCGCAGCTGGTCGCTCGACGGTGTCTTCCCGGTCCGATGGAGTGGTCCCGCCTTCGACAGCGACAGCAACGCGGCGCTGGAGGAAGAGCTCGAGATCGCCCACCACGGGTTCCACGTCAGATGAGCCCGACCTTCGGTGCGGCCATGGCCGCACGTTTCCGGCCGCCAGGACCCGGTCCGGTCCGCTCTCGACCGCCGCTGATCGGCAGTGTCGCCGCCGGCGCCCAACGGTTCGCCGCGTCGACCGCCCGGCCGGTCGGCGTACGCCGGTCGTTGATGGGCTCGACGGTCGTGCGCGCCGGTGCCGCCAACAAGGCCGGGGTGCGCCCGCCGCGCTGGTGGTCGATGAGCCCGTTGCTGCACCCGGACGAGCCGATCGCTGCGGCGCCGGTCACGCTTCCGGCCCGAGGGCTGCAGCGTTCGGTGCGAGCGGGTCTGCTCGCGGGTCCGGGCCCCGGCCGGATGGCCGAGACGATGACGGGCTCGACCGTTGCGGTGCGGCGCCCGGCGGAGGTCGTCGGCGCCGGGCCGATGCTGATCGAACGCGAGCGGGTCCGCCGGGTGGCCGCGTCGCCGGTCGCGCCCGGCAGGCCGGCGCACTCGGGCCGCTCGCCGTCTCCGGGGCTGACGCCCGGGGGGAGCGCCGTTCCGGGGAAAGCAGCCGGAGGGACATGGGCACGACCTGCTGATTCGGCAGCCGGCCCCTCCGGGACCATCCGTCGTGCCCAGTCCGGACCGGCCGCGGTCGGCTCGGCACCGCCGGGCGGCGCCGGGCCGGTGGGGGAGCCGCGGGCGGCCGGACGACTTCAGTTGTTGCGGCGAGCCGTGTCCGCCCGGCTGGCACCGGCTGTTCACCGCTCCATGCGCGCGCATGGAGCCGTGTCGCCGGCTGCTGCCGGCTTGGCCGCCGCTGCGCCGGCTGCCGCTGACTCTGCTGTTGGTGCGCCGACGTCCGACGTCGACGGAGCAGCCGCCGCGCCGGCCGCCGGTGGACCTGTTCGCCCGCTGCGCCGAGCAACTCGCGCCGCCGAGCCGGTGCATGCGGTGACCGCGCAGCGCCGAGCGCAGGTGCGGCCCCCGGTCGGCGCAGCCGGGCTGTCCACACCGGCCCCGACCGCGTCGCCGTCGGCAGCGACTGCCGGTGCGCCGACATGGTCAGCTCCCGCTGCGACGGCACCCGCAGTCGCTGTGGCGCCGCCGCCGGCCAGCTCTGCGGATCCGGTCGCGCCGGCGACGCCGGACACCGTGCGCCGGTCGACGACGACGTCCGCAGCACCGGGTGAGCCGACGGCGCCCGCCGGGTCGGCCGTCCAGGCCACGCACCCGGCCGTGTCGCCGGCCCGGCGACACGACGTTGCGTTGCCGCTGGCGGCGCTCGGAGCCGGTCCGGTGCTGCGCCGCATGCCCGCACCTGATGCGGTGGTGTCGAGGACAGCCGCCGACGCACCGCTGCCGGTCGCGGGTCCCGGTGTCGCGCGGCCGGCTCTGCCGCGCGCCGTCGCGAGCATGGCGCCGATCCGCCCGGCTGCCCCCGGTCGTTCCACCGCCGCAGCGTCGGTGCTGCCCACGTCTGCATCGCGTCGACGAGACGTTCAGGCCGCGGGTGCCCACGTCGTACGCCGGTCGAGGGTGGCACCTGCATCGGCGTTGTCGGCGGCGCCGTCCGGTGGGCGGCCGTCACGCCGCAGTCCTGACAGCGCTGACGTCCTCGCGCGGTCATCGGTCTCCCCGGGCCCGTCGCAACGCGGCAGCGCGTCGTCGGCTGCACCGGCTTCACCCACTGCGTCGATGCCGGCCGCGGTCGTCCACCGCAGCATGTCGTCGATCGGCGGTGCCAGCCCGGCCGCAGCTGCCCCTTCGGCTGCCACTGCCGCACCGGGCCCCGGCCTCGACGCCGTCGCAGCGAGCACCGGTGCCGCGCCGGACAGCGCGGAGCGGGGAGTCGTGGCATCGGTCGGCCGGGCGCTGCTCGCCGTGGGTGACGGCGGCGTCGGGGCGTCGATGACCGGGGGCGCCTGGCGCAGCCCCGTGCGCCGGCTCGTCGCCGGTCCGCGAGACATCCGGGTTGCGACATCGATCGGCATCCCGGCAACGGCCGGGCGCCTGACCAGCCCGCGTCCGGTCGCCCGCGCGTTCGCGCACCCGGCCACGCCCCGGTCCGGCGGGTCGGCGCCGGGCGCGGCAGTGTCGGGCACCGCGCCGATCGTCCAGTCCGGGACCACGATGAGCCGGTCGACCCCGCTGTCGAGCACCGCGGCCGCTACGAGCGGGACAGTGCGGCGCTCGACGACAGCGCCGGTCGTGCCGCCGCGCCTCGCCGCAGCGGGGACGCGTTTCGCCGGCGCATCCGGTCCGGCCGGCTCGCCGCTGTCGCCAACCGCTCTTCACGGTGATGCCGGACATAGCGACGTATTCACCGCGAGTGCGGACATCGGTGGCACCAACGTCGCTGCGCCGGTGCGGCGACTGCCGGTCGCGCCGCCGCGTGGAGCTGGCCCGCCGGTGCGACGAACCATCGACCTCGAAGCCGGCGCACAACCAACCCCCGACGGCGTCGTCCACCGTTCGTTGCTGGACCGCACCAGTCAAATGTTCGCGAGCTCGGGCAACTCACCAGAAGCGCCACATGGCGACGCTTCCGGCTCTAGCCTGAGTGCGATGGTCGCCGCCGAGCGCACGCCCGGTCAGCCGATCGTCCGACGGTTGCTGCAGGCGGGGACGGCGGAGACGTCGTTCGGCGAATCCGAAGCGATCCCGGCGACCGGCGAAGCCCACGCGCCCGACCGTGGAGATCTGTTCGAGCGGATCGTCGACGCGCTCGAGCAGCGGGTCATCGACGAGCTCGAACGACGCGGCATGCGGCGAAGCCCGGGGGTGTTCTGAGATGCCGACGCAAAAGGCGTATCTCAAGATCGAGACCGGCCCGCAGATCCCCTGCGAGTTCAACCCGTCCGAGCTCGCGATCAGCAAGAGCAACACCTGGACGCCGCGCAGCCAGGCCGGCGGCAAGGAGCCTCAGCTCAACTACTCCGGGGCCAACCCGGGCACGATGAACCTCAACCTCGTCTTCGACACGACCCACACCGGCGATGCCGTCACGAGCTACACCGACCGGCTCATGACGCTCATGGAGGTTGATCCCAACCTGCCTGACGCGGACGAGCGGACGCTCAGCGGTCGGCCGCCCTACGTGACGTTCCACTGGGGCGGGCTCCGGACGTTCAAGGCCGTGGTCGAGTCGCTGTCGGTCTCGTTCGTGCACTTCGCCGCCTCCGGTGTGCCGTTGCGCGCGAAGGTGCAGATGGGGCTCAAGCAGTTCCAGCCGGACAACGTGTTCGGACCGCAGAACCCGACGTCGGGCACCCCGCGTCCGCACCGGGTGCATCGGGTGCAGCCGGGCGAGACGCTCGACCGCATCGCCGCGCAGCACTACGGCGACTCGACGCGATGGCGCGCGCTAGCCGATGCCAACGGCATCGAGGACCCGCTGGCGCTGCGGCCCGGCTCGTTGCTGTCGATTCCCAGGAACGACTAGCCATGCCCACCATCGGCCAGATCCAGAAGCCGCTCGTCTTCGTGGGCGGCACGGAGCTGAGCGAGGCAGTGCGCCAGTCACTCGTCGAGCTCCGCATCGAGATGCAGATGCGGCTGCCCGGCATGGTGCAGATGCGCTTCGAGGATCCGGATGGCAGCGTCACCACGTCGGGGACGTTCGCGATGGGCAAGGCCGTCCAGGTCAAGATGCCCGGTGGCGACGCCATCATCGATGCGGAGATCACCGGCATCGCGTTCGAGGCGTCCGAGGGCTCGACGCCGCATGCCCGCTCGGGCGGGCGGATGAGCACGATCAACGAGCTCGTCGTCACCGCCTATGACAAGGCCTACAAGATGACCCGCAACTGCACCATCAAGGGTCACGAGAGCACCAGCTCCTCCGACATCGTCGGGCAGATCGCGCGCGCGGCCGGCTTACGCGCCGCCACCGCCGCGACGTCGTCGTTGCCCTATGTCGCGCAGGCGCACTCCGACTTCGACATGCTCAACGCACTCGCCGACCGAGTCGGCTTCGACTGGTGGGTGTCGGCGGGCAACATCCTCCACTTCGCCAAGGCCAGCGGCGGTGCGACCACCACGTTGAAGCTCGGCACCGCCGGGCTGACGAGCTTCTCGGTGCGCGCGAGCGGACTCGCGCCGGACACGATCTCCGTGCGCGGCTGGCTGCCGAAGCAGCAGCAGGACCTCACCCAGACCTCGCAGCTGAGCGAGAGCGCGCTGTGGCCCAGCGGACCCGGCTTCGTCACGGGATCGAACGGCGCCAAGCACAATGGGACCGCGCTGGGCACCGGCACGCTCATCACTAGCGCGCCGGGGGTGGCCTCGGTCGCCGAGGCCAAGGCGGTTGCCGACGGTCTGCGGGACCGGTTGGCGGCGGCATCGGTCACCGCGAAGGGCACCGGTGCGGGCAATGCGGCCATCGTGCTTGGGTCGAACGTGGCCGTGCAGGAGGCCGGCCCGATCAACGGCACCTACCAAGTCACCAAGGTCGAGCACGTGTTGCGCCGGTCGACATTCGAGACGAAGTTCGTCGCCGGCGACCGGACGCCGACAGGCCTCGTCGACAGCCTGGCCGACGGACAGGCCGGCACGATGATGCCGCTGCGGCACGACGGCCTCGTCATCGGCACGGTCACCGGCGTCGGCGATGACGAGCACAAGGGTTTGCTGCGGGTGAAGTTCCCCGGGCTCGACCAGCAGCTGTCCAGCGCCTGGGCACGCTTTCTCGCCGTGGGTGCCGGTGGGGACAACGCTCGAGGCTTCGTCGCGTTGCCCGAGGTCGGTGACGAGGTGCTCGTCGGCTTCGAAGAGGGCGACGTGCACCGGCCGGTCGTCATTGGCGGGCTCTACACGGCGGGGACCAAGGTCGGCGACTGGGACGTGCAGGACGGCAAGGTCATGAGCCGCCGGTTCATCTCTCGTCAGGGTCACGTCTTCGAGATCAAGGATGGCGACGAGGACGCGAGCAAACACTTCAAGTTCACCGTCAAGGGCGGCAAGGGTGACGTCCTCTTGCGGGTTGGTGCCGACAAGGTGGACCTGACCACGCCTGACGACGTGCCGGTGAAAGTCACCGCCGGCCAGGGCTCTTTCGAGATCGACGGTCACGGGAACATCACCTTGAAGGGGCAGAAGATCACGATCGACGCTGTGCAGCAGCTCGACCTCCACGGTGCCCAGGTTGGTGTGAAGGCCGACCAGCAGCTGGCGCTCGAGGGTTCGCTGGGCGCGTCGCTCAAGGGTTTGAAGGTCGACGTAGAGGCCGAGACGGCAGCGACCATCAAGGGCACTGCCTCGGTGGCGATCAACTGATGGACGACACCGGCTCCTCGGCCCTCGCCGGGCGCGACTC
Source organism: Frankiaceae bacterium (assembly GCA_030840545.1). Taxonomy (GTDB): domain Bacteria; phylum Actinomycetota; class Actinomycetes; order JAFAQI01; family JAFAQI01; genus JAFAQI01. Next base: position 5,944 of record JAVEEH010000308.1, read on the forward strand.
GCAGCGCAGCCTCGACGCGTCGTTCCTCGGCAGCGGTCTCGCGTGGCCGATGG
>JAVEEH010000325.1 GCA_030840545.1 Frankiaceae bacterium
GGGCCTGTCGCCGATCCAGGCGATCTACCAGGCACGGTTCAACCGTTACCTGCACGACCGTCAGATCAAGGACACCTCGCGTTCACACGTGTGGGGCTTCTTCGGTGACGGCGAGATGGACGAGGTCGAGTCGCTCGGCGCCCTCGGCGTGGCGGCCCGCGAGGAGCTCGACAACCTCACGTTTGTCGTCAACTGCAACCTGCAGCGTCTAGACGGTCCGGTCCGTGGCAACGGCAAGATCATCCAGGAGCTCGAGTCGTACTTCCGCGGCGCCGGCTGGCACGTCATCAAGGTCGTGTGGGGTCGCGAGTGGGACGAGCTGCTCGCCAAGGACACCGACGGCGTGCTCGTCAACGTGATGAACACGACGCCGGACGGTCAGTTCCAGAAGTACTCCGTCAGCGATGGCGCATTCATCCGCGAGGACTTCTTCGGCCGTGACCCTCGGCTGCGCAAGATGGTCGAGGGGTTGGCCGACGAGCAGCTGACCAAGCTCTCCCGCGGCGGCCACGATTACCGCAAGGTCTACGCCGCGTTCAAGGCCGCTCGCGACCATGTCGGACAGCCGACAGTGATCCTCGCCCAGACCATCAAGGGCTGGACGCTCGGCGCGGACTTCGAGGCGCGCAACGCGACGCACCAGATGAAGAAGCTGACCAAGGCCGAGCTCAAAGCGTTCCGGGACCGGCTCTACCTGGAGATCCCGGACAAGGAGCTCGAGGCCGAGCTGCCGCCCTACTATCACCCGGGCAAGGACAGCGACGAGATCCAGTACATGCTCGAACGCCGCCGCGCACTCGGTGGCTTCCTGCCCTCTCGCGTCGACCGGTCCAAGCCGCTGCAGCTGCCCGGCGACAAGCCCTATGAGGCGTTGAAGAAGGGCTCGGGCAAGCAAGAGGTCGCGACGACGATGGCTTTCGTGCGGCTGCTGAAAGACCTCATGAAGGACAAGAACATCGGCGCACGCTTCGTGCCGATCGTCCCGGACGAGGCACGCACCTTCGGCATGGACGCGATGTTCCCGACGGCGAAGATCTACTCACCGCACGGCCAGCGGTACGACGCCGTCGACGCCGACATGTTGTTGTCCTACAAGGAGGACACCCGCGGGCAGATCCTGCACGAGGGCATCACCGAGGCCGGCTCGATGGCATCGGTGATCGCTGCAGGAACGGCCTACGCCACACACGGCGAGCCGATGATCCCCGTCTACGTCTTCTACTCGATGTTCGGCTTCCAGCGCACCGGCGACCTGATGTGGGCGGCCGGCGACCAGCTGACCCGTGGCTTCCTGCTCGGCGCGACCGCCGGCCGCACGACACTCAACGGCGAGGGCCTGCAACATGAGGACGGCCACTCGCATCTGCTCGCCTCGACCAACCCTGCCTGCGTCAGCTACGACCCCGCCTTTGCCTACGAGATCGCCATCATCGTGAAGGACGCGTTACGGCGGATGTACGGCGAGCAACCGGAGTCCGTCTTCTACTACCTGACGGTCTACAACGAGCCGAAACACCAGCCGGCGATGCCGGACGACGTGGAGAACATCGAGGAACAGGTCCTGCGCGGCCTCTACCGGTGTGCACCGGCGCCGGACGTGACCGGGAACGGCGACGCCCCGCGCGCGCAGCTGATCGCCAGCGGCACGGGCATCCACTGGGCCTTGACGGCGCAACGGCTGCTGGCCGAGGAGTGGGGCGTCGCCGCGGACGTGTGGAGTGCCACCTCGTGGACAGAGCTGCGTCGCGACGCACTCGAGTGCGACTCCCACAACCGTCTGCTCGGCGGCAGCGGGGGCGACGAGCAGCGCACGCCGTTCATCACGCAACAGCTCGACGGCACATCGGGACCGGTGGTCGCCGTCAGCGACTGGATCCGCGCCGTGCCCGACCAGATCGCGCCGTGGGTGCCCAACGACTGGGCGTCGCTGGGCACGGACGGCTATGGCCGTTCGGACACCCGACCGGCGCTCCGCCGTTACTTCCGGGTCGATGCCGAGTCGATCGTGCTGGCGACGCTGATCGAGCTCGCCCGCCGCGGCGAGGTCAAGGCCGAGGCACCCCAGCAGGCGATCGAGAAGTACGACTTGGGTGACCGCTGAGCCGCTGCCGATCATGTGTTGCGAGGTGTTGCCGGTGGTGGTGGTGGCGGTGCAGGGCCGCGGTCGACCCGCCCTTTGACGGATGGCCCAGCACGAGTCGCGTCGTCGTCGTACCGGCGAAAGGAGCGCTCACGAAGACGGCCGCGGCGAGAGCAGCCGGCAGCGCAGCCGCCGCGGTCGCCCCGACGAAGTTCGGCCGATCCATGATCGCCTCCGGTGCGTCAAATGCCTGCTTTGCGCATGCCCGCGATCCGCCGCCGGTATGCCACCTCGGCCGAACGGAGGAGCCGCGTAGTCCTTTCGGGCAGCGGTGGTGGCCCGTTCCTCCCGTATTTGGGGTGAATCGGTGCGTTCTGCTCAGGTGGGACGCCTGCAGACCCGAGGATGAGGCAACTCCGAGGGGGGCAGCCATGGTCCGGCGCCGCACGGCAGCGATCGACACACTCGATGAGCACCCCAACCTGCCCGAGATCCTCGGCGTGCTGGCTCAGCTCCCCCACATCTGTGACAGCGATCTCGAGCGGCTCGCGAACGCCTGGCACAACACCGTCGCGCTGGCCGAGGCCCGCGCCCGGGCTCTCGACCCCGACTCGCCGCTGGTGCTCGAAGTGCTCGCCGCCTTCGAAGCCGTGCAGTGCCTGTTCGCCGAAGACCTCGACGGCAGCGAGGACTACCTGCTGGTGGACCCCGAGGTCGCGACCGTCGCCCTCAAGGCCGTGCGCGACGCGATCGCCGCGACCTACGCGCGCCCGATCCTGACCCGCTCCGAGCACGCCGCGCTGATGTCTGCGTGGCGCGTCGTCTACCCGACCGATGCCGTCGACGAGCCGGACCTGGGCCAACGGTCCGCCGAGGTCAAGGCCTTGCTGCAGGCGATGCCGCTGCTGGCGACCCGCTGTCATGACGGGTCGGCCGCCGAGCTCTACGAGTCGATCCTCGACATGAGCTGGGGCCTCGACGAGGACGTGCGCTCGGTCGCCCGCGACGAGGCCTGGCACGCTGCGGTGCTGACCAGCCGCCGGCGCGTCTGGGGTCTGGTGCGGCGCAGTGGCGCTGAGGGAATCTCGCGGTTCTGCCCGACGTGCAAGACCCGCGCCGACGAGGACGACGACACGTTCCGCGTGCTGACCTTGTGCCTCGACGCCGCCTGCGCGTTGCTCGTGGCGGACGCGATCGACGACAACCTGGTCGACGTGCTTACGCTGCCGGTGCAGAGCCTCATCCCGCGCCAGCGCGCCGCAGACTGACCGACCGTCGCTAGCCTCGCTGCGAGAGGCTGACGGCGTGAACCAGCAGACGTGGACGGATGTCGACCGCTACCTCGGCGACCTGCTCGCCCCTCCTGATCCCATGTTGGACGCTGCCCTCGAAGCGGCCACCGCCGCCGGCCTGCCGCAGATCCAGGTCTCGGCCACCCAGGGCAAGCTGCTGCACCTGCTCGCCCGCATCCGCGGCGCTCGACGCATCCTCGAGATCGGCACACTCGGCGGCTACAGCACGATCTGGCTCGCCCGGGCGCTGCCGCCGGACGGCCGGCTGGTGACTCTCGAGATCGACCCGCACCACGCCGAGGTTGCCCGGCGCAACCTCGATCGCGCCGGGCTCGCCGGCCAGGTCGACGTCCGGGTGGGACCGGCGATCGACTCGCTGGCCGCGATGACCGACGAAGACCCGTTCGACCTCGTCTTCATCGACGCCGACAAACCCGGCAACCCGGTCTATCTCGAGCGATCGCTGACCCTGTCGCGACCGGGCACGGTCATCGTCGTCGACAACGTGGTGCGGGGCGGCGCCGTGGTCGACCCGAGCAGCGCGGATGCGAACGTGATCGGGGTACGTCGCTGCCTCGAGCAGCTTGCGTCCGACCCTCGACTCGACGCCACCGCCCTGCAGACGGTCGGGAGCAAGGGATACGACGGGTTCGCGATCGCCGTCGTCCGCTGAGCGGTCCGCAGCCCGTCACCTCCGGAGTTTTGCCTCGTTAGTCCGTTTGGAGCAGGCACTCTCGACGACGGACAAGGTGGGTCAGTGAACAAAGGTCTCCAGCGCACGGCGCTTGCCATGATCATCGCAAGCGCACTGACGATCTCGGCCGCGCAGGTCGCCGGCGCCTCGGTGTCGACGGACAATGCCTCCGGCTCGACCGCGCACCGGGCGGCTGTCAAGCAGCACCCGATCCTCCTGCCGACCGCGGCCAACCAGTGGGCCCAGTCCACCAACGGCCCGTCACCGCTGCAGCCGCCGGCGCCGCCCTGCCCCGAGAACGGCCAGCTCCCCTCCCCCTTCTCCAACTGCGGCCTGCCGGGATTCCCCGCCGTCGGTCAGCCCTACCTCGGCAACATGGCTTACTGGGGTGGCCACGTGCAGGTGCACCCGCACGTCTACCTCATCTTGTGGGGCTGGGGTCAGCCCGGCGCCTTCTCCGGTCCGTGCCGGACAGAGCGGTTCCAGGAGCGGACGATCCACGTGACGCTGAAGTGCGACCCGCAGGGCGTGGGCAAGCGGATGGCGGACTTCGTGTCGGAGATGGGCGGCACCCAGTGGGCCGGCGTACAGACGCAGTACTACCAGGACGTCAAGACCGCCACCGGCACCAAGCGGCAGTTCATCGTCAACGACAAGAACGTGCTCGCAGGTGTGTGGACGGACAACACCAACCGCATCACGAAGAAGGTCACCTACACCAACATGGCTGAAGAGGCGCAGCGCGCCGCCGCCCATTTCCACGTCGCGAAGAAGGACCTCATCAACGCCAACTTCGTCATCGCCCAGCCGGCGCTGTTCAGCGACCCGCAGGCGGCGAAACAGGGCTACTGCGCGTTCCACGACTACACCCAGAAGGAGATCGAAGGCGGCATCTACAAGCACGTGACCGCCGGACTCGCCTACACGAACATGCCCTACGTCGCCAGCCAGGGCACCGGATGCGGTGCCAACCTCGTCAACGCTGGCGCCGCGGGTGCGCTCGACGGCGTCACCATCGCCCTGGGCCACGAGATCGAAGAGACCGTCACGGACCCCGGCGCGGAAGACGTCCTGTCGGACGGCACCATCCTCGGCGGCTGGTTCGACCCGTTCGACCCCGAAGAAAATGGCGACAAGTGCGCCTACGTCGGCGACAACTTCGGCCTCACCGACCCGAGCAACACCGGCGAGCCAGGCTCCGCCGGCAACATGAACGGCAACCGCGGCGACAAGTTCCCGGTGCAGTCGCTCTGGAGCAACACCGCGGCGGGCGGCGCCGGCTATTGCGCCGGAGCGGGCACCGACCTTCCGTTCTGAGGTCAGTCCCCGTCCTGGGTCCACGCGAGCAGGTCGTCGACGTTCCACGTGTTGACGATGCGGTCCGCCGGCACCCCGCACTCCTCCGCACGCGCGCAGCCGTAAGGCTGCCAGTCGAGCTGCCCCGGCGCGTGTGCGTCCGTGTCGATGGAGAAGACGCAGCCGGTCTCGACGGCGAGGCTGAGCAGCCGGCGCGGCGGGTCGAGCCGCTCGGGTCGTGAGTTGATCTCGACAGCAACGCCGAACTGCCGGCAGGCCTCGAACACGATCTCCGCGTCGAACTCCGACTCCGGCCGGCCGCGTCCGACGACCAGCCGGCCGGTGCAGTGACCGAGCACGTCCATGTGCGGGTTGGCGATCGCGCTGACCATCCGCCGTGTCATGTCTTCCCTCGGCATCCGCAGCTTGGAGTGGACCGACGCGACGACCACGTCGAGCTCAGCGAGCAGCTCGGGGATCTGGTCGAGGGCGCCGCCATCGAGGATGTCGACCTCGATCCCGGTCAACACGCGGAACGGTTGCGCGTCGCCGGCCGCCGCCTCGGCCGCGAAGCGTTCGTTGAGGGCGCGCACGATGTCCAGCTGTTCGCGCAACCGTTCCGGGGACAGCCCGTTGGCGACGGTCAGTCGCGGCGAATGGTCGGTCAGAGCGACATAGTCGTGTCCGAGGTCACGGGCGGTCAGCACCATCTCCTCGATCGGTGAGCCTCCGTCGGACCAGTCGGAGTGGGTGTGCAGATCGCCGCGCAGCGCCGCCCGCACGGCTTCGCCACCCGCCACCAGCGGGCCGGCGGCGGTCGACACGAGCTTGCTCAGGTAAGCCGGCATCGCACCTGTCGACGCCTCGGTCACGACGGTCGCCGTCACCTGCCCGATGCCGGGAAGCTCCTGCAAGGTGCCGGCGGCGATGCGTCCGGACAGCTCGTCGTCGCTCAGCTGCGCGACGACGTCCGCCGCCCGACGAAATGCCTTCACCCGGTAGGTCGGCTCCCGGGCGCGCTCGAGCAGATAGGCGATCCGGGCCAGTGCGTCGACCGCCGGCCGCGACGTGATCGGCATGGATGAGACGTTACCGACGAGTCTGCGAGAGGCTGCCGGACGTGAGCCCCGGATCGGGCCCCCGGGTGCGGGCGGCGACGGTGAAGCGGCTGCAGCGTGCCGCGGGTGACATCGCTGCCGAGGCCGTGACGAGGATGGAGACCACGCTGCCGTGGTTCGCGGCGATGTCACCGAACCAGCGGTCGTGGATCGGCTTGGTGGCCCAGGCGGGTGTTGCGAGCTTCGTTGAATGGCTCGCCCATCCGCACGCCGCCCACGACGTCACCGGTGGCGTCTTCGCGACGGCACCGCGCGAGATGGCCCGCGCCGTCAGCCTGCAGCAGACGGTCGAGCTCGTGCGCATCGCCGTTGAGACCGTCGAGGACCACGCCCCGGTGCTCGCTGTCGCCGGCGACGAGGACAAGCTGCGCGAAGCGGTGCTCCGCTACAGCCGCGAGCTGGCGTTCCAAGCCGCGCTGGTCTATGCGCGCGCGGCCGAGGAACGCGGGGCCTGGGATGCGCGGTTGGAGGCACTCGTCGTCGACGCGGTTGTCGTCGGCGAGCCCGACCCGGAGCTGCTGTCCCGGGCCGCCGCGCTCGGCTGGACCGGACACACCGCCGTCGCCGTGCTCGCCGGCACCGCCGGAGACACCGAGACGCAGCACTCCATCGAGGAGATCCGCCGGCTGGCCCGGCGCGACGGCTTCGACGTGCTGGCCAGCATCGACGGTCACCGGCTGGTCTGCGTGCTCGGCGTCGAAGGCGACCCGATGCCGGTTGCGCAGCTGCTCGCCGGCTTCTATGCGCCGGGCCCCGTGGTGGTCGGGCCCGCCGTCGACGACCTCGCCGGCGCCCCGGTGTCGGCTCGGGCAGCGCTCGCCGGGCTCAACGTCGCGGCCGCCTGGCCGGCGGCTCCGCGGCCCGTCCCAGCCGACGCGTTGCTGCCCGAGCGGGCCATCGCCGGTGATGAGGAAGCCCGGACCGCATTGGCGGACGTCTACAGCCTGCTGGCCGTGACCGATCTGACGCTCGTCGACACCCTCGCCGCGTTTCTGGAAGCCGGCGCCTCCCTGGAAGCGACGGCACGAGCCCTCTTTGTCCACCCGAACACCGTGCGTTACCGCCTGCGACGGGTGCACGACGTGTCCGGGTTCTCACCGGTTGATGCGCGCGAGCGGTGGGCCCTGCGCATCGGTCTGGCCCTCGGCCGACTGCGGGACGGCACGCTCTCCGGCTGATCTCGTTGTAGGAAACCTCTAAATCTCGTGCGCCAGGTCTGTGCGCGGCAGCATCCCGCCGAGGGGTCCCGACCGGGTTGTGTGGGAGACGTGCTCGCCCTCCTCTCCCCCGGTCAAGGCGCGCAGACCCCCGGCATGTTGGCGCCCTGGCTCGACGTCGAGCCCGTGGCCGACCGGCTGCGCTGGGCCTGCGCGATCACCGGCCTCGACCTGATCGGCCTCGGCACGACCGGCACGGATGACGACGTGCGGGACACGGCCACCGCACAGCCGCTGCTCGTCGCAACGGCACTCGCGGTCGCGGGCGCCATCGTCAGCGAGACCGCTCGCCCGTCCGTCGTCGCCGGTCACAGCGTCGGTGAGTACGCCGCCGCCGCGCTCGCCGGCGTGCTGACGCCCGAGACCGCACTCGTGCTCGTGCGCGAACGCGGCCGGCTGATGGCCGACGCGTCGCAGCAGTCGCCGACCGGCATGAGCGCGTTGCTCGGTGGCGACGCCGACGAGGTCCGGCAGGCCCTGTCACGCCACGGCCTCACCGCCGCCAACGTCAACGCCGCCGGGCAGGTGGTCGCCGCCGGATCGTTGGAGGCACTCACCGCCCTCGCCGCCGACCCGCCGACCGGCGCCAGGATCCGACCGCTGTCCGTCGCCGGCGCGTTCCACACGGCCCACATGGAGCCGGCCAGGGCCTCGCTCGCGACACTCGCGCACGCCGCCCCCACCCGCGACCCGCTCGTCACGATCGTGAGCAACGCCGACGGTGCCGTGGTCACCAGCGGAAGCGATCTGCTCGAGCGACTCGTCGCTCAGGTGGCAGCGCCGGTGCGGTGGGACCTGTGCATGCAGACCTTCGCCGACCTCGGCGTGACAGCTGTCGTCGAGCTCGCGCCGGCCGGCACGTTGACAGCGCTGGTGCGGCGCGCACTGCCTGGCGTCGAGACGCTCGCCATCAAGTCACCGGACGACCTCGCCGCCGCACGTGCACTCGTCGAGCGTCACTGCGACTCGACGCACGAGCCCGGCCCGGCCTGGCGGTTGGCCGTCGCCCCGGTCGCCGGCACCTTCCGGCCAGGCGCCGCCGAACCGGGCACGTCGCTCGCACCCGGCGGATCGGTCGGCACCGTCGTGTCACACCGCAGCGAGTCAACGGTCGAGGCGGTGCACGGAGGCGTGCTCGTCGAGTGGCTCGCGCAGGACGGCGACCCGGTCTCACCGGGACAGCCGGTCGCGCTGCTGCACCCGCAGCCTGTGCTCGCATGATCGCCCCGGACCCGTTGCGGCACGCACGCATCACCGCCCTCGGCGAACACCGGCCGGCCGGCGTACTCACCAACAACGACCTCGCCGGGCGCGGCGTCGACACGACGGACGAGTGGATCCGTAACCGGACCGGCATCGCGCGCCGTCACATCGCGGCCGCCGACGAGACGGTGATCACGATGGCAGCGGAGGCGTCCGCGAAGGCACTCGCCGCAGCCGGTCTCGATCCGCGCGACATCGACCTGCTGGTGCTCGCCACCTGCACGATGCGCAATCCCATCCCCGGGGGAGCCGCCCGCGTCGCGAGTGCGATCGGCGCCGGCGGCATCGGTGCCTTCGATCTCAACGCCGCCTGCGGTGGGTTCTGTTACGCCTTGTCGGTCGCCGCGGACGCCGTGCGCACCGGCAGCGCCGACCGCGTCCTGGTCGTCGGGTCCGAGAAGCTCACCGACTGGCTCGACTGGGACGATCGCGGCACCTGCATCCTGTTCGGCGACGGTGCCGCCGCGGCGATCGTCGAGGCGAGCGATGAGCCCGGCATCGGCCCGGTCGCGTGGGGCAGCGACGGGCTCGGCGCCGACCTGGTGTCCGTGCCGGTCGATGACTGGGCGATCCGCATGGACGGTCCCGCAGTCTTCCGATGGGCGACCACGCAGCTCGCACCCGTCGCACACCGAGCCTGCAAGCTGGCCGGTGTCGACGTCGCTGACCTCGACGCTTTCGTGCCGCACCAGGCCAACCTGCGCATCGTCGATGCGCTGGTGCGTGCTCTCAAGCTGCCGGATCGCGTCGTTGTCGCCCGCGACATCGCCGACACCGGCAACACCTCAGCGGCGTCGGTGCCGCTCGCACTGTCTCGACTCGTCGCCGCCGGCGATGTGCCGAGCGGCGGTCAGGCGTTGCTGCTCGCGTTCGGAGCCGGCCTCACCTACGCCGGCCAAGTCATCCGTATCCCCTGAAGGAGAGAGATCACCGTGACACAGCAGGACATCCTCAACGGCCTCGCCCAGATCGTGAACGAGATTGCCGGTGTTCCGATCGACGACGTGCAGCCGGACAAGAGCTTCATCAACGACCTCGACGTCGACTCGCTCGCCATGGTCGAGATCGCAACCGCGGCCGAGGACACCTTCGGCGTCCGCATCCCCGACGACGACCTCAAGGACCTTCGTACCGTCGGCGACGCGGTCAGCTACATCGAGAAGGCCGGCGTCGCTGCATGACGACGGGCACGACCAAGGTCGTCGTCACCGGGTTGGGTGCCACCACCCCGCTCGGCGGCGACGTCGCCTCGACCTGGGACGCGCTGCTCGCCGGCCGCTCCGGGGTCGGCCGGCTCACCGCCGACTGGGCCGCTGACCTGCCGGTGCGAATCGCCGCGCAGATCGCGGTCGAGCCACTGGACGTGCTCGACCGGGTAGAAGCCCGCACGCTCGACCGGTCGCAGCAGTTCGCTGTCGTCGCGGCGCGCGAAGCGTGGCGGGACGCGGGCTTCGGCGACGAGCTCCAGGTCGAGCCCGAGCGGTTGGCGGTGGCGGTCGCGAGCGGCATCGGTGGCGTGCTGACCCTTCTCGCGCAGTACGACGTGCTGCGCGACAAGGGGGCTCGCCGGGTCTCTCCGCACACGGTGCCGATGCTCATGCCCAACGGGCCGGCCGCGGCCGTCGGGTTGGACCTCGTCGCCCGAGCCGGCGTGCATGCGCCGGTGTCGGCGTGCGCCAGCGGCGCCGAAGCGATCTCGCTCGGTCTGGATCTGCTGCGCGCGGGCCGAGCCGACGTCATCGTCGCCGGCGGCACCGAGGCTGCGATCGCCGGTCTGCCGATCGCAGGCTTCGCCGCAATGCGCGCCCTGTCGACCCGGGACGACGATCCCCAGGCCGCGTCCAGGCCCTATGACAAAGCCCGCGACGGCTTCGTGCTCGGTGAAGGCGCGGCGGTGCTCATCCTCGAGACCGCCGAGCATGCAGCCGCGCGCGGCGCCCGCGTCTATGCCGAGCTCGCGGGGGCCGGCATGAGCTCCGACGCACACCACGTCGCAGCGCCCGAACCGACTGGTGCCGGTGCTGCCCGCGCCCTTGCCTTGGCGATGCACGACGCCGGTCTCCACCCGGCGGACATCGGGCACGTGAACGCGCACGCCACGTCCACCCCGCTCGGCGACATGGCCGAGTCACTGGCGTTGCGCACCGCACTCGGCCACTCACTCGACAACGTGTGCGTGACCGCGAACAAGTCCTGCACCGGGCATCTGCTCGGCGCCGCCGGCGCACTGGAGGCTGCGATCACGGTGCTGTCCCTGCACCACCAGCTCGTGCCACCCACCCGCAACCTCGACGACCCGGACGACGAGATCGGCCTCGACGTCGTCCGGATGTCGCCACGAACCGTGTCCACTGGCGCCGCGCTGTCGAACTCCTTCGGCTTCGGCGGCCACAACGCCACGCTCGCCTTCCGCACCGCCTGACCCCCGGAGCCTGCTGCCATGACCCTGCTCGAGACCGGTGTCACCATCGTCCGTCCGCGCGGCGCGGCCGACCCGCGCGACCCGTGGATGCGGCTCGCCGGACTCTTCGACGACGGCGCGTTGCGGCCGCTGGCGAGCCAGTCGGGCATCGGTGTGGTCACTGCGGTCGGCCGGATCGAAGGCGGCGAGGCAGTCGCTTTCGCGAGTGACGCCGCCGTGCAGGGCGGCGCGCTGGGGCAGGAAGGCTGCACCGCGATCGTCGCGGCCTATGACGTCGCACTCCGCCAGGGGCTGCCGATCATCGGGATCTGGCACTCCGGCGGCGCGCGGCTCGCCGAAGGCGTCGCTTCGCTCGACGGCGTCGGCCAGGTGTTCGCGGCGATGACCCTCGCTTCCGGCCGGGTGCCGCAAGTGTCCGTCGTGCTCGGGCCGGCGGCCGGCGGCGCCGCATATGGGCCGGCGCTGACCGACGTCGTCATCCTCGGCCCGCACGGTCGAGTCTTCGTCACCGGTCCCGACGTCGTGCGCAGTGTCACCGGCGAGGAGGTCGACATGCTGCGCCTCGGCGGCCCCGAGCCGCACGGCCGGCGCAGCGGCGTCGTTCACCTCGTCGCCGACACCGACGTCGATGCGTTGGCACGGGCCCGGGACACCGTCGCGCTGCTGTCGCACCCAGGGCACCTCGACGACGTCGCGGACCGCAACTTCGACGACCTCATGCCCGAGTCGGCGCGACGCGCCTACGACGTCAAGCCGGTCGTCAACCGGCTCCTCGATCGGCCGGGTCTGGAGCTGCACGCGCGCTGGGCACCGAACATCGTCACGACGCTCGGCCGGCTGGGTGGACGCAGTGTCGGCGTCCTCGCCAACAACCCGTTGCGGCTCGGTGGCTGTCTCGACGCGACGAGCGCGGAGAAGGCTGCGCGGTTCGTGCGGATGTGCGACGCGTTCGGCATCCCGCTCGTCGTCCTGGTCGACGTGCCCGGTTACCTCCCCGGTGTCGGGCAGGAGTGGGACGGCGTCGTACGACGAGGCGCCAAGCTGCTGCACGCGTTCGCCGAGGCCGTGGTGCCGCGGGTCACGCTGATCACGCGCAAGGCCTATGGCGGCGCCTACATCGCGATGAACTCGCGCTCGCTCGGCGCCACCCGCGTGCTTGCGTGGCCGGGCGCCGAGGTCGCCGTCATGGGATCGGTCGCGGCCGTGCGGGTGCTGCACCGCCGGCGGCTGGCCGAGGCCACCGACGCGGCCCGTCCGGCCCTGGAGGCCGAGCTCGCCACAGAGCACGAGCAGCTGGCCGGCGGACTCGACCGGGCGGTGTCGCTGGGCGTCGTCGACGAGGTCATCGACCGCGACCGGACGCGCAGCGCGCTCGCCGCCGCGTTGCGCTCGGCGGGCGTCGGCCCCGCGTCGCGCGGACGGCACGGGAACATTCCCCTGTAAGTTGTGCGCGTGGGACAACCCTCCGCACAGCTGCCGGAAGCGACCGACCGGACAACTGCGGCCGACCTGCCGGTCCAGCTGATCGGCGGCGCGGCGCTGACCATCGCCGGGTTGGCCCTGCTCGCCCTCGAGGTCACCCGGGCGTTGACCGGGAGCGTGCTCGGCACCCTCGGGCTCACCCTGCTGTGGCTCGGCGTCGGCCTGCTTGCCGCGGGCCTGCTGCTGCTGGTGTTGGTCGTCGCGGCGGCCGAGCCGGCGCCCGGCCCCGACGACGAGGCGCCATTCGGTCTGGCCGAGCCGGCTCATCCGATCGCGCCCGCGGTTCCGGAAGTCCCGACGGTGGCCCCGCCCGCCTCCCCCGCAGCGGCGGCGCCGACCGCGGTCACGGAGACGCTGCCGACCCACGCCCCGACCATGACCGCCGAAGCTCCCGTCCACCATGCTCATGTCGCGCCGGAGCCCGCGCCACTCGCCACCAGCACGCCGACCGCCACCAGCACGCCGACCGCCACGAGCTCGCCGACCGATCCGGCCGGCGCCAGCGAGCCCGCCGCGCCGGTCGCCCCCGCACCCGTCGCGCCGGTGCAGCCGGTGCAGCCGGACGAGTTCGACGAGCCGTCTCCCGCTCCCGACACCGACTCGGCTCCGGAGGACCGTCCCGCGCACTGACTTCGCCGATGTGTCGCGTTTGCACCCAGGCGTCGGGTGACGATCGCCTGACCAGGTTGTTTTCAGGTGCACCTCGTTAGCGTTTTCACCGTGACCGCTACCGCCACGCGCCCCAGCCAAGCGACCCTCACCACTCGGCACATGCTCAACAAGGTGCCCGAGATCACCGTGTACTTCTGGATCATCAAGATCCTGTGCACGACGGTCGGAGAGAGCTTCGCCGACTACATCAACTCGACGCTCGGTTTCGGCCTGACCAACACCACACTCGTGTTCTCGGCCGCGCTGATCGCAGTGCTCGTCGGGCAGTTCCGCCTTCGGCGTTATCTGCCGCCCGTCTACTGGGCAGTCGTTGTGCTCATCAGCGTGGTCGGCACGTTGCTCACCGACAACTTGACCGATGCACACGGCGTGCCGTTGTGGATCAGCACCGTGATCTTCACCGCCCTGCAGGTGGTCGTCTTCGGCATCTGGTATGTCCGCGAGCGGACGCTGTCCATCCACACCATCGTGACGACACCGCGCGAGAGCTTCTACTGGCTGACGGTGCTGGTCACGTTCGCCCTTGGCACCGCGGCCGGCGACTGGACCCTCGAGCTCACGGGCTGGGGGCCCGGCTGGTCCGTGCTGCTGCCGGCCGGTCTGATCTTCGCGGTGTTCGCCGCTTGGCGCCTCGGCGCCGGTCCGATCCTCTGCTTCTGGCTGGCGTTCATCCTCACCCGCCCGCTCGGTGCCAACCTGGGCGACTTCCTCGGGGCACCGCATGCGGACGGCGGGCTCGGGCTCGGCACGTTGTGGACGAGCGTCATCTTCCTCGCCGCGATCCTGCTCGTGGTCGTCTACCTCACGATCACCCGCGCGGACGTGACCGAGGGCAGCCACGCCGGCACGTCGACCCCGTTCCCCCCGTCTCCGTTGCCGGCCGGTGCGACCCCGGAAGGTCGCGAGGCGCGCGTGCTAGTCATCTCCGACCGGACCGGTGCGACCCCGGCTCTGCTGGAGGCCATCAAGCACCGGGGCGAGCAGGGGCCGGCGCGCTTCCGGCTCGTCGTAGCGAACCCGGCTCGCGCCGAAGCCCACCTCCTGCACCCCGAGCGGCACGAGAAGGCGCAGGAGGCCGAAGAGGTCCTGCACGAGGCAGGTGCCGCGATCGAGCAGGCTGCGGGCGGTCCGGTCATCGGCTCGGTGTCCATCCGACACGACCCGATGGACGCGATCGAAGAGACGCTGATGAACGAGCCGGTCGACGAGATCATCCTGTCCGTCGTGCCGCACGGCGTTGCGCGGTGGCTGCACCAGGACCTGCAGCATCGCCTGGCGCACTTCGGCCTGCCGGTCACCGCCGTGGAGGACAACGCTTCGGCCACCGCGACTCGCAGCAGCAGCAACGCCTGACCGCGCTCACCCGGCCCGAGGGTGCGGTCAGCCGGCGGCGCTGAGCCAGCGGACCGGCGACCCGTCGCCGGTGTGCCGATAGGGCTCCAGCTCGATGTCCCAGGGATGTCCGAGCAGCCGGTCGATCGCCTGCCGCAGCGACGGCTGGTCCTCCGCTGTGGCGACGACCGACCGCAGCCGGTCCTCTTGCACGAGCACGTCGCCGTTGGCGCTCATTGCCGACCGGAAGACACCGAGGTCGGGTGTCATGGAGTAGCGCTCGCCGTCGTTGCCCTCACTCGGCTCCTCGGTGACTTCGCAACGCACCAGCGGCCAGCCGCGGATCGCGGTGGCGAGACGGCCGGCGGTCCCGGCCGGACCCCGCCAGCCCGTCTGGGCGCGCAGGCAACCCGGCGCGATCGGCTGTGCCTGCCAGTCGAGCTGCACCGGTACGCCGAGGACACCGGCCACGGCCCACTCGACGTGGGGCCGCAGTGCCGGTGGACACGAGTGCACGAACAGCACACCGCGAGCATTCACCGTGACCTCCGTCGTCGATCGAGAATCGGCTTCCCCGCCGGTCTCGCCATGACGTACGGCGTACGGTGTGCGCTGCCATTGTGCCCCATGCGCCCCATCCGCACCAGCCAACGGCTATGTTCGTGCCCTTCGGCAACCGGTCGTTTCCGGAGAAATGGTGCCTTTCGTCCCTCGTCGGCGGGGTTGACGCCGGACCGCGACGCCGCCGCTGTCAACGCGGGCGCCTAGCCTCGGCGTGGAAGGGAACCCCACACCTCATGGTCATGCTGCTCGGCTTCGCGGCCTCGGTGTTCTTCGCGGCCGCCTACGTGCTGCAGTACCACGAGGCGCATGAAGCCCCGAAAGGCTTGTTCCTCTCTCCCCGGTTGCTCGTCGAGCTGGCTCATCACCGCATCTGGCTCGGCGGCATCGCTGCGATGTTCATCGGCGACGGCCTGCAGGCGTGGGCCCTCGGCAAGGGCAGCCTCGCCGTCGTCGAACCCGTTCTCACCGCGAGCCTGTTGTTCGCGCTGCCGATGTCAGCGGCCTGGCATCGTGAACGGCTCAAACGCAACGAGTGGACCGGCGCCATCATGGTCAGCGCCGGACTCGGGCTGCTGCTCGGCGTGGGGTCTCCGACCGTCGGCCGCGCGGACATGCCCGAGTACGAGTGGCTGCTCGTCACACTCGCCACCTGGGGTCTGGCGCTGGTCCTCGTCGCCGCCGGCCAGCGGGCGCCGTGGCCGTCGTACAAGGCGGCTCTCATCGGCGGCGGCGCGGGTGTGCTGTTCGGCCTACAGGATGCGTTGACGCGCTACTGCCTGCACTGGTTCGGGCGAGACTTCGGCCATCTGCTCGTCTCCTGGCAGCCCTACGTCCTGCTCGTGACCGCGGTCTACGGGCTCACGCTCGCGCAATCGGCCTACGAGGCGGGCTCGCTGTCCGCCGCGTTGCCGCCGATGGTCATCGGCGAGCCGGTGATCGGCATGCTGATCGGCATGCTGGCCCTCAACGAGCAGCTCAACAACTCACCCGTGGACCTGGCGTTGGAGGCCTTCGGCGCCCTCGTCATGGTCTGGGGCACCTGGATCCTCGCCCGGTCGCCGCTCGTGCACGGACGATCCCACTCGCATCGGCTGCGACGGGCCCGCGACCACGAGCGCGACCGTGCCAGCGCCGTGCCGTGAGCGCGTTCTCCCCGCCAGTCGAGCGGGTAGGGGCACCGTCAAGCATCGAGAACGAACGATAGGTTGGTCGCCGTGCGCATGATCCTGCTGCTGATCGTGGTGGCGATCTTCATCACCGGGCTTGTCTGGTGGATCGCCTTCATCGGCAACGCCGTCGTCGGCACTCTGCGCAAGCGCTAGGCCATCGGCCCCTCGTTGCCACGTCGGCTCCGCGCGACGGCTCGCGTCGTACCTCTCCTGCTGGCCGGCTGCGTCACGGCGTGCGGCGGCAGCAGCTCGCCTACGACGGCGCTGCGGACGGCACCCGACCTGCCGGCGTTCCTGCGCCTGCCGATCGCTACCCCCAGTGCGTGCCCGCCGTCGGTCAACGGCACCACGGTCGGGCGTCGATCGCCGTGGGCCGGACACGTCGACATCTCCGTCTTCGTGAACCGCCGCGCGACCAAGGCGCGGGTGCGCGGCTTGCGAGCCGAGCTTGCGGGCGAGCCCGAAGTTCGTGCCGTCTACTTCGAGTCCCAGGCCGAGGCCTACGCGGAGTTCCGCCGCCTCTACACGTGCAGCACCTCGGTCAAGGCCGGGCAGCTGCCCGCCTCCTACCGGCTCCTCCTGCACGCGGTGACGCAACCGACACGCGACGACCTCGTACGCCGGATCTACACACTGCCGGGCGTGACCACGGTGAGCTGCGACCCGTCGAACCCGTGCGTCGACGTCGGCCGGTCAGGCGGCTAGCCGGTCAACCCGAGTCGGCGGCGCGCGGCGTCCATGACCTCGTCCGGGTCAGGCGTGGTGCCCCGCGACGCAGCCAGCGCCACCGCGGCGAGGCGAACCGCGCGGATGACCTCGATGAGCGGGGTGTCCGCGGCCTCCTCGCTCAGCCGGAGGGTGAGGGAGAGGTAGGTGCTGCCGCCGTTCTCCTGCGGTGGCACGCAGGTCCCCCCGTCACTGTGTCGGCTTACGAGTGAACCGGAGTAACGACGTTGATCGCAAGGGGGGTCGTGACAGGAGTGACAGAAATAGCGCGAATGAGCGAGACGAGACGGGGTAGCGGATCGGCATGACGGTGCCCAGGCTCGACGACTCCCCCATCCCCGCAATCAGCGAAGACCGCCGCCGGCGCGCGGCCCTGGTGGTCTGCGGACGAGCCGGCGACCCTGAGTCAGCGCGGATCGTGCTCGAAGCACTCGGCCTCATCGATGATCCGGCGGTGCAGCCGCTGCACCCCGACCTGCACAGCTGATTCGCGCGGCGCCGTCAGCGCAGGGTTTACCACCCGCCGCGGCGACCGACCGGCTTGCGCCCTCCGGCGATGGCCGAGCGGTGGGTGACGTCCCACAACGCGACGGCCCCCGCGGCCAGACCCACCTCGATCAGGACCGTCACGAACCGGCCCCGACCGAGCGCCTGGCCGATCGCCAGGCCGACGAGAGAGCCCACGAGCCCACACACGACGGTCGGCAGGAAGCCGATCGGGTTGCGGCCGGGCACGACGAGGCGGCCGAGCGCTCCGAAGAACAACCCGGAGATCACGGCCCAGAAGACCAGCCAGAAGACGTGCCAGATCAGCGGCAGCAGCACGAAGATCACGACGAGCGCAGCGAAGACGACGAGGATCACACACCGAGCCTAAGTCCATCGCGCGATGAAGCCCTTCTATGGGCCGTATCCCGCGATTTGTCCCACACAGCGGCGGCGAAGCGTCATAGCCTTCCCCGGTGCTGGTTCCCCGCCGCCTGGTTGCTGTCTGCGTGACCGTGACGCTCACCGCATCGGTGCCCGCGGCTGCTTGGGCCGGCAACCGTCACGACAAGCTTCGCCATGCGCAGCAGCACGCGGCCCGCCTCGACGCGAAGGCGCGACAGCAAGCTGCCCAGATCGCCGCGTCGAGACGGACGCTCGTGCGCCTCGACGCGCAGGCCAACGCGGCGCTCGCCGCGCTTCAACGAGCCACGCTCGACGCGGACCGCGCCCGCCAGGCCAGCGATGAGGCACAGGCCCAGCTCTCCGCAGCGCGTGCGAACACCGATGCTGCTCGCGCTCTCGTCGCAGACACGGCCGCGGGTGCCTACCGGACGATGGCGTCGGGAGGTCAGATCGCCGCGACGTTGTCGTTGGTGCAAAGTGGCGACCCGCAGGCATTCCTCAGCGGACTGCAGGTGCTCGGCCAGGTCGGCAAGCGGCAGGGTGCAGTGGTTGACGACCTTCGGGTTGCCGAAGCACAACAGCTACGCAGCGAGCACCTTGCGGCCGCTGCAACCGCTCGAGCAGTGGCGACCGAACGAGGCGCGACGATCGCCAGGCAACACGCGGACACCCTCGTCGCCGAACAACAACACGAAGTCGCCCGCGAACGACAGCTGCTCGCGCAGACCCGCACCGCCGCCTCCAATGCGCACGCATTGGCGCACAAGCTCCAGCAGCAGATTGCGGCCGCGCGAGCGCGCGCCGAAGCGATCCGTCTGGCGCAGGCCCGACGGGTCGCGAACGGCGGCCCGGTTGCGACCTGCAACGGCGGCAGCGTCAGTGGCTATGCCAACGGTCAGCTGCCGGTGAGTGCGCTCTGCCCGCTCTGGGATGCGCCGGGCATGATGCTGCGCAGTGACGCGGCTGCGGCGTTCAATCGCATGAGTCAGGCCTACGCCGCGGCCTTCGGTACGCCGATGTGCGTCACGTCGTCGTACCGCACCTATCAGCACCAGGTCGAGCTCTACGCGACGATGCCTGCGGGTTACGCGGCGGTGCCCGGCACGAGCAACCACGGCTGGGGCCTCGCGGTCGACCTATGTGGTGGCGTGCAGGTCGACAACTCTCCGGAACACCTCTGGCTGCTCGACAACGCCGCGTCGTACAGCTGGTTCCATCCGTCCTGGGCGCTGCCCGGCGGCCCGGGTCCGCACGAGCCCTGGCACTGGGAGTACGCCGGCTGACCGCGTGGGCTGGTCAGGCGAGGTCGAAGCGATCGAGGTTCATGACCTTGTCCCATGCCGCGACGAAATCGCCCACGAACGTCTCCTCCGCGTCGTCACTTGCGTAGACCTCCGCGATGGCTCGGAGCTGGGAGTTCGAACCGAAGACGAGGTCGACCGCGGTAGCGGTCCACTTCGTTTCGCCCGTCGCCCGGTCGCGACCGTCGTAGACGTTCTCGAACGAGACGGATGGCTTCCACTCCGTCCTCATGTCGAGGAGGTTCACGAAGAAGTCGCGGGTCAACGCCTCGGCCCGGTCGGTGAGGACGCCATGTGGGGACTGCCCGAGATTTGCGTTGAGGGCGCGCATGCCGCCGACGAGCACAGTCATCTCCGGAGCGGTCAGCGTCAAGAGGTTGGCGCGATCCACCAGATGCTGCTCCGGCGGCGACTTGTCTCCGGCGCGG
>JAVEEH010000029.1 GCA_030840545.1 Frankiaceae bacterium
GCGCGCCGAGCGCCCGGTCGGCGCCGGATCGCCGGCCGCGCAGCCACGCCCCGACGGCACCGGCGACGCCCGCAGCGCCCGCTGCCAGCGCCGGCGTCGGACGGGCCCCGAGAGGGACGACGACGGCCGCCGCACCCTGGCCGACCAGCACGAGCGACTGCCCACTGCCACTGGCCGCACCGACGGCGAGGAGCACCAGCGCGACCACCCGCAACCAGCCGACGGGGTCGGACACGGCGTTGCCGTAGCGCACCGCCGTGATCGCGTCGGCGACGGCCATCACCAGCGCGCCGACCACGAAGACCGGGGTCACCCGTCGCCGCAGGCGCGGGAACGACGCCGCCCCGGCGAGTCCCAGCCAGCCGGCGACCGCGGTCAGCTGCACCACCCCGACCAGCGCGAAGGGGACCGCAGGCGCCATGGCGGCGAGCGTAGTCGTGCGGAGCCATTCAGCCGGGGAGGCCGGCGGCCCGGTCAGCAGCGCGGAAAGGTGCCCGAGCCCGTCGCCAGCCGGCCCAGCGCGGCAAGCGCGGTGTCCAGGGTGTCGACCTTCACCAGCACGAGCGACGACGGCGCGACCTTCTTCGCGTCCGCGCAGTCTCCCGTCGGCACCAGGAACGCCGTGGCGTGCGCACGCAGCGCGCCGGCGATCTTCTGCTGGATGCCACCGATCGGTCCGACGGTGCCGAACGCGTCGATCGTGCCGGTGGCCGCGACGGTCCGGCCGCCGGTGAGGTCGCCCGGCGTGAGCTTGTCGATGATGCCGAGGGTGAAGGCCAGCCCGGCGCTTGGTCCACCGACCTGCGCGGGGTCGATGCCGATGGTGACCTTCACGTTCTTGAACGTCGCGTGCAGGTCCGGCTTGATGCCGATGACCGCTCGATGCGATCCGTCCCCGGAGTCGATCGTCTTGACGACGACGTCCTGCTTCTTGCCGCCACGCTCGATCGTCAGCCGCAGCGCCGTACCGATCGGATGCGCCCCGACCTGCGTCCGCAGCTCGTCCGCGGTCGAGATGGCGTGGCCGTCGACCGCGAGGATCACATCGGCCTGCTGCAGCACCGAGGCCGCCGGCGACTTGGGGTCGAGGATCTCGGCGACGACCACGCGCTCGGTCAGCGGCTTGTAGCCGAGATGGAGCAACGCTGCCGTGATCGCGTCGACCTGCGACTGGCTCATGTCCTGCTCGTTCTGATGCTGCACCGCGGTGCTGCTCTCACCCGGCGGGCAGATCACCTGCTGCGGCTCGACCGCCTGGGTGTCGTTGAACCAGGAACGAAGCGCCTGGAGCAACGTCGGGTGCCGGTCACAGCTGCCCGGTACGACGCCGACAGTCGTCAAGTAGAGGTGACCGCTCGGCGGGTAGCTCTGGGCGCCCGAGACCGCGACCACCGGGCGGGTGCCGCCGGATGCGGTGGGCACGTCGCCCAACGTGTCGGTGACCGGGCCGGGCACGAGGATCACGTAGGGCACCGGCAGCACCGTCGCGAGCACGGCCAGCACGGCAATGAGCGCTGCGGCGACGGCGAAGGTCAGTCCGCGCCGCGACATGGCGCCAGGCTAACCGCGGGCCGCCTGGGCGCCGCGATCAGTGCGCGAAGAAGCCGAGGCTGCGCTTGCCGTTGGCGGCGGAGTCTCCGTCAGCGACGGCGACCTCGACCAGCTCCGGTGTCTCGACCATCGGCTCGGGCATCGCCTCGTCGACCGGCTCGACCGGAGCGGCCGGCTGAGCCGGCACCTCGGCCGACAATGCCTCAGCCATCTCCCCCGGCGGGACCTCGACCTTGTAGTAGGCGCGGAAGGCGACCGGCACCTCGGTCAGCATGTGCACCGAGACATCGCTGACGCCCTCGGCGTTGCGCAGGTGCTCGACGAAACGCACGGACTCGTCCAGCGAGGAGAACCGCCGGAACGCCGGCGCGGCGTCGTGGCCGGGATAGAAGACGACGTGCTCCATGAGTACTTCCTCGTCGATGTCGGGGACGGCGAGAACGATGACCCTTCAGTGGTCGGCATTCGCGAAGCCCGGGTTGAGCGAGGTCACCTCCCTGGGCTTACCGGTGGATTTCAGGCACAATTTGCAGAAATGCGGTCGGAGGCCGCGACTTCTGCGAGCCTCGCCCGTTGACACCGTTGCGGGTGCCCTCCCAGCACACCTGCGGAAGAGGACCAGATGACGACCGCACCGGACCTGCCGCTGCCCGCGCTGGTGCCCTACCCGGCCGAGCCCTCCGCCGCGCCTGCCGATGTCCGGCCCAGCCTCACGCTCGTCCCGTCGCAGCCTCTTCCCGGCGAGGAGATCGAGCTCGACGAGGCGCTGCGCCGTGCCGGCCCCCGCCTGAAGCGCTACGCGACCCGACGCCTGCACGACGAGCACGAGGCCGAAGAGGTGGTCCAGGAGGCCCTGCTCCGGGCCTTCCAGCACCAGCACCTGCTCGCCACCGAGGACGACCTGATGGCGTGGCTGACCGTGGTCACCGGGCGTCTCGTCATCGACCGGCTGCGGGTCCGCGGCCGCTCCACCCCCGTCGCCGAGCTGCCGCCCGCGACCCGCGCCGGCCGTGACACCGCCGACGTCGTCGTCGCGCGGGACGAGGCACGCATCGCCCTCGACGCCCTCGAGTCGATGCCCGGTCGCCAGGCGTCGGTCCTGTGGGCCCGGGAGGTCGAGGGCCTGAGCTATGACGAGATCGGCGATCGCTTCGGCATGTCCGAGCCGTCGGTGCGCTCGCTGCTGCATCGCGCCCGGCGCACCCTGCGCCGTGAGTACGCCGTCCGCGGCGGCACCTTGCCGGGCATCGGCCTGGTTGCGCTCGCGCCGTGGCTGCACGGCTTGCGGTTCGCGGGCCGGTTGCGCCATGTGGCGCGGCGTGGCGCCAGCGCCGCCGCGGTCGCGGCCACCGGCCTGGCTGTCGTCACCGTCGTACCGTTCGGTCCGCAGCAGTCGCCGGTGCACGCGGCTCCGGCCATGACACCTGCCCTCGGCAAGGCGACGTCGGTCGCGGTCACCCACCGCACCACCCACCCTCGCCACGTCCGACCCGCGGCCGCCGTCACCGCCCGATCCGGCGGCGCACCGACGGCGGCTCCCAGCGGGCACGTCACCAGCTCGCACCTGGCCGGTCCCTCGTTGTGCGGCCGGCACGACTACAGCGTCAACTGCGTCCCGCACTCCGGCCAGACCCTCTACGTCGGACCGCCGCTGCCTGTTCCCGTCGCCGGTGTGCACCGGGTCGGCGTGTCCAGCAGCAAGGTCAAATGCACGGCCGTCCCCACCACGGCCGTTACCAAATGCGACTCCCGAGGAGCATCCCAGTGAAGCGCCGCCTCGTTCTCGTGACCTGCCTGCTCGGCTTCCTCGGCGCCAGCGTCGGCACCTCGATGGCCGGTGTCGTGCGGCACCCCCGCAACGACGTCTGCATCGTGCTGGCCCAGGACGACAACGGCAACACCACTCAGGACTTCTGCGTCACCTGGCCCAGCCCGACCCAGCCCTGACCCGCGCCAGACGTCGCGAACCTGGTCGACCGCAGCCGTTCAGGAGCCGGTAGGGCCTGCGGTCGTCGACGAGGCGAGCGCCGCCTTGAAGCGCTCGTGCTCGGCGACGGATTCGTGCGCGGCGACAGGTCCGCGCGGTCGCGTGGCCCAGTGCACCCAACCGATCGCCATCACCGTGGCGACAGTCGGCAACCCGAGCGTCCAAGCCAGGATGGCCATGTCGTGTTGCCTCGCTGAGTCATGTCGAGTGCGGCTAATGCATGTGGTCCCACATCGTAGGTCGACTGTCAACGTCATCACACCTTCGGCCTACGGCGTGCCGACCCATTCTGTCGTTCCGTCGCCGAAGACCTGCTCTTTCCAGATCGGCACAGTGGTCTTCAGCTCGTCGATCAGGGCGCGGGCGGCGGCGAAAGCCTCGCCCCGATGCGGGCAGGCAACCGCAACGACAACGGCAAGATCTCCGACGGCGAGGTCACCGACCCGGTGCACCGCGGCCAGGGCGACCGCCGGAAACCGTTGCGCCACCGACTCGGCAACGGTCCGCAGTGTGGCCTCGGCGCCCGGGTGCGCGGTGTAGCCGAGACGGGTGACCGACCGTCCGTCGTCGACGGCACGGACCGACCCGATGAACACGACCGTGCCGCCGGCTGCGGGGTCGCGCACGGCGTCGAGCACCTCGTCGACCGACAGCGGCGTCGCGCGCACCGCGGCGAGCCGGACCCGGCCGCCGGACACCTCAGCCATGCCGGCGCCTGCGCGCTGCGCGGGCGCGCGCGATCGCGACCGTCCCGACGAGTGCGACGGTGGCTCCCGCAGCGGCGCGGGTCGCGTCCTTGCGCTGCAGTCGCGGCAGGCTGCGGCCGGCCCGGTCCCCGAGCTGGTCGAGGTGCGCCCGCAGGGCCGCCTCGTTGTCCCAGTCCGGCTTCCACCCGGCCGCGCGCAGGCGCTCGGATCCGACGACCCACGGGTGGGCGAGGTAGTGCAGCTCGCTCGCCGGTGACGGCAGCACCCCGATGCGGTGCAGCCGCTCGGCGGTGGCGAACGCCATCGACGCGGGCACCACGAGGGACCGGAGCCCGCTGATCCGCTCGACGTCAGCCTGGCCCAGCCAGCCGTCGCAGCCCACCGTGAACGACGACTCGACCCGCCCGGCCGCCGCCCACTCCAGCGCCGTGACGAGGTCGTCGACGTGGCAGAACTGCCAGTGCGCCTCGGTGTCCTTGATCGCCAGCAGCCGCGGCGCCTCGAACAGCCGGCCGAGCATGGCGTCGGCGGCCGGCCCGACGACGGATGCGGGCCGGACGACGACCACCTGCAGCGACGGATGCGCCCGCGCCGTCACGGCCGCGAGCCGCTCCATCTCGACCCAGTCGCCGATCAGCGTCAGGTCGGGCTCGGCTCGCAGCGGCGCGTCGTCGGGCAGCGGCACCGGGTTGGTCGCCGTCGCGCCATAGACCATCGCGCTGGTCACCAGTACGACGCGGCTGACCCCGGCAGCGGCTGCGGCGGTGAGCAAGGTGTCGGTGCCGCGGACGTTGACGGCCCGGCGTTCGGCGACCGTTGCGTCGGGGCGGCGGTCGGTCGCGAGATGGACGAGGGTGTCGACACCGGTGAGCCGGCTGCGCAGCGCCGGGTCCCGGACGTCGGCCCGGCGCCAGGTGACACCCGGCACGTCGCCGCGGCCGGTGTCGATGCCGACGACCCGTTTGAACTCGGTCGAGTCGAGCAACCGGCCCAGCAACCGGCCACCGAGCTCACCACGCGCGCCCGTGACGGCGACCGTGCCCGCGCTGCGCCCTGCGCGAACGCTCCCGCCGCTGGCCGCCATGCCCTTCATCTTGACGGTTACCGTGGAGTCATGACGGAGCGGCCATGACCGACCTGCCGTTCGGCTTCGCCGGCGGCGGCGTTCCCGAAGGCGCCGATCTCGGCGCGATGCTGCGCCAGCTCGGTGACCTGATGTCCGGGCAGAGCGGCCCGGTCAACTGGAACCTCGCGCGTCAGGCAGCGCTGCAGACGATCGGTGCCGACGCCGGCACCACCGGCGCCGACACCGAAGAGGTCACCGCTGCCGTGCGTCTCGCGGACGTCTGGCTCGACCAGCAGACGACACTGCCGTCGGGAGTGACCGGCACCGAGGCCTGGAGCCGCCGTCGCTGGCTCGATGCGACCCAGCCGGCGTGGTCTCAGCTCGTCGAGCCGGTCGCGACGCGCGTGGTCTCTGCGCTCGGCGAGGCGATGCCCGAAGAGATGCGGACGGTCGCCGCGCCACTCATGGGGGTCATGTCCCAGGTGGGCGCGTTGATGTTCGGCGGGCAGCTCGGCCAAGCACTCGGCGCCCTGGCCCAGGAAGTCGTGAGTGCCACGGACATCGGGTTGCCGCTCGGGCCGCGCGGTGTTGCGGCTCTGCTCCCCGAGGGTGTTCGAGCCTTCGGGTCCGGCCTCGAGGTGCCGCTGGACCAGGTGCGGTTGTTCCTGGCGCTGCGCGAGGCGGCGCACCACCGGCTGTTCGAGCACGTGCCCTGGCTGCGCGGGCGACTCGTCGATGCCGTGGTCGGCTATGCGCAGGGCATCTCGGTCGACCCGTCCCGCCTCGAGGAGATGTCGCGCGGTGTCGACCCGACCGACCCCGAGTCACTGCAACGGGCGGTCAGCGAAGGCATGTTCACGCCCGAGCCGACGCCGGAGCAGCAAGCCGCACTCGTCCGGCTCGAGACCCTGCTGGCGCTGGTCGAGGGTTGGGTCGACACCGTGACGCTGGCAGCCGCCACACCGTCGTTGCCGTCCGTCGCGCCGCTGAACGAGACCATGCGCCGGCGGCGGGCGACCGGCGGGCCGGCCGAGGCGACGTTCGCATCGCTGGTCGGTCTCGAGCTTCGACCGAGACGGCTTCGCGACGCGAGCGCGTTGTGGGCCCTCCTCGGGTCACGGCGCGGCGTCGAGGGACGCGATGCCGTGTGGGCGCACCCGGATCTCATGCCGACTGCTGAGGACCTCGACGACCCGTTCGCGTTCGTCGACCGGGACGAGGGCCCGGCGCTGGACCTCAGCTCGCTCGACGACTGATCAGCGGCCCGCGAGCAGCGCGCGGGTGGTCTCCCAGCCCTCCAGGCCCGCGTCGAGCAGGCTGACGTCGGCCGCGGTCCGCACCCGGTGCCACCCCGGCCCGGCGTGGAACGCCCGTTGCGGTGCGGCCGCCTGCAGCCGGAAGAGCGCGTCGGGGTCGTCGACGCCGGGTGCCAGCTCGCGCAGCCACGCGGCGACCGGCAGCCGGGCGGCCAGCGCGACCAGGCCGCCGCCCTCGGCGGGGCAGGCCGCCACCTCGGCCGTCGTCAGAGCGCTGAACAGCTTGCCGAGCAGCAACGGTGGAAGGTCCGGCGCGTCCGGGCAGACCAGCGCGACCTCGTCGGCTCCGGCCGCGTGCACGGCGTCGAGCGCGGCCGCCACATCACTCGCGGATGCCGCGTCGAGCTCGAGGACCGGCATCCCGGGCCACGCGACCGCCCGGGCCGTCTCCGCGAGCGCGCCCGTGGTCACCAGCGCCGCCTCCGCCTGCTGCATGGCCTCGGCCATGTCGACGACGTCCTCGAGCATCGCCGTCGACAGCGCTGCGTCCGGACCGACAGTCGTCGCGAGCACGGCGACGAACCGTCGCGTCACGCGGCGGGCGAGCAGGCCAGTCCCGGCAGGCGTGCCGCGGCCGCGGCACCCTCCAGGTAGCCCCGCGCGCGTTCGAGCCTCGGATAGCTCGCCAGCTCGGCCCAGAAGTCGGGGCCGTGGCCGGGCACCAGCAGGTGCGCCAGCTCGTGCAGCAGCACGTAGTCGATGACGTAGTCGGGCATGCCGACCAGGCGTCGGGACAGCCGGATGCTGCGGTCCTCGGGAGTGCACGAGCCCCAGCGGGACTCCTGGTTGTCGACCCAGCGCACCGCCGCCGCAGTCGCGCGGCCGCCGAGGTGGCGGGCGGCCAGAGCCTGCGCGCGGCCGAGCAGCTCGTCGTCGCTGCGTAGCGCGCGCCGCTCGCCGGCCAGCACCCGGCGGACCATCCGCTCGACCCACTGAGCCTCCTCGGCGCGGCTCAGCCGGGCCGGCACCTGGACGATGATGCGGTCACCATTGCGGTAGGCGGAGATGGTGCGCCGGCGGCGCGTGCTGCGCACGACCTCGACGGGCGGATCCGGAGTGGTGGAAGGGTCGAGCATGCCGGCACGCTAGACGACCTGAGCGACAACTTTCTCGAGCCCACACCGCGTGGACGACGAAATCCCAGGTCAGCGCTTGATCCGCACGGCAGTAACGGACTCGTCCACAACCGAGTACGGCGGCCGTCCACAGCGACACCCCACGCTGTCAACACCTCGTCCCCACCGGTGTCCACAGGTTGCTGGGAAGGATCGTTGACGCCCATCGCGGCGGTGCCTAACGTCGTCGACGACGAAGCCCCCGGTATTCCTGAAGAGCGCTCGCAAGGGGAAGGCGAGCGCCCGGACGGACTCCGGGGGCTTCGTGACGTCAGCGGCCGGTGAACGTCGGCTTGCGACGCTCGCGCGTCGCCGCGAGACCCTCCCGCAGGTCCTCGGTCGCGAACGTGACCGGCTGGGCGAGCGCTTCGTACTGCAGCGCGTCCTCCATCGTGCGATGTCCGCCCGCCCGCAGCCCCGCCTTCGTCAGCCGCGACGCCACCGGCGCGGTCGCGGCGATCTGCGCGGCGACCTTCAAGGTCTCGTCGAACAGCGACTCGGGGTCGTGGACACCGTTGACCAGACCGATCCGCAGCGCCTCGTCCGCGTCGACCGCCCGCCCGGTGAGCAGCAGCTCGCGGGCCAGCGGGAGGCCGACCGCCTCGGGCAGCAGCCAGGTGGCGGCCATGCCGGCGTGCATGCCGAGCCGGGTGAACGGGGCCGACAGCTTCGCCCCGCGGGCGGCATAGCGCAGGTCGCAAGCGAGCGCGAGGCACAGGCCGGCCCCCACGGCGTGGCCGTTGATCGCTGCGATCGACGGCGCCTCGAGCTCCCGGATGGACAGCCAGGTCCGGTAGAAGGGCAGCATCCGGTCCCGGATCGAGTCGACCGTGAGGTCAGGTGACTCGGCGATCCAGGACAGGTCGCCACCCGAGCAGAAGGCCGATCCCTCGCCCGTGACGACCACGCAGCGCACCGATCGGTCGCCCCGCAGCGTGCCGATGGCCTCCCCCCACGCGGCGGTGAGCTCACCTGTCATCGCGTTGCGGCGATCGGGCAAAGACAGCCGGAGCACGACGATGCCGTCGGACATACGTTCGATGTCGAGGGGGGAGTCCGTCATGGCCGGGACCGTATCCCGACACTCCCCTGAGCGTGAATCCCGGGCCTTTCACGCTCAGACGGGTAGGGTTGAGCGTGGTTCGGCCGGCCGACGGCCGGCACACCGACCGAGGGAGGACCGGCCATGGCCGAGACCTACAACGGCTACTGCGTCAAGTGCAAGGACAAGCGTGACTTCGAAGGCGAGGTCAAGGTCAGCGACTCAGGTCGCCGCATGGCACAGGGCATCTGCCCCGTGTGTGGCACCAAGATGAACCGAATCCTCGGAAAGGCCTGACCCGCTCGACAACCACGACGACGACTGGTGGCCCGGCGAACTGCCGGGC
>JAVEEH010000042.1 GCA_030840545.1 Frankiaceae bacterium
GCGGCCTAGTCCGAGTATGTGCGCTCGGTGGGGCGGCAGTCGGGCTTCACCGTGCACCTGTCGCTGACCGAGTCGGCCAATCGGCTGCCGGCCGAAACCGAGGCCGAGCTGCTGCGCATCGCTCAGGAGGCCATCACCAACGCGCGCAAGCACGCGGAGGCAGAGAACCTCTGGGTCACCCTCACCGTCGACCCCCCGAATGCCTTTCTGCAGGTCGAGGACGACGGCCGCGGCCTCGGACGCGGGCGGGTCGACAGCTATGGGCTCCAGATCATGCGCGAACGGGCGAAACGGCTGCGCACGGATGTGACGGTCGAGCCGCGTGAGCCTCGCGGCACCGTCGTCGAGGTGAGGCTGGGCGACGAACCGGATACTCTGCCCGAAGCGGCCGCTGCGCCTGCCGCGGCCGGCGCCGGGCTGGAGGAGACACCGCACCGATGAAAAAGGTCATGCTGGTCGACGACCACGACCTGATCCGTCAGGGTCTGCGGCACGCCTTCGAGCGGGCCGAGGACTTCACCGTCGTGGGTGAGGCGTCATCAGTGGCCGAGGGCCTCGCGGTCGCGGCGCAGTGCCAGCCCGACGTCGTCATCATGGACATCCGGCTGCCCGACGGCAGTGGCCTCGAGGCGGTCAAACGGCTGCGCGCCGCCAACTCGCAGATGGGCATCGTCGTCCTCACGATGTACGCCGGCGACGAGCACCTGTTCGGCGCGCTCGAAGCGGGCGCGTCGGCGTTCGTGCCCAAGGATGCACCGGCCGACGACGTGGTCGCGGCTGCCCGGCACGCGGCAGCGTCGCCCGAGGCGTTCTCAGCGGCGGATCTGGCGTCGGCGATGAAGCGCCGGCTGACGCCGTCGGGGCCGCAGGTGTCGCCACGGGAGAAGGAAGTGCTTGCCCTGCTGGCCGACGGGCTCGCCGTCGCGCAGATCGCCAAGGCGCTCTACATCTCCGAGTCGACCGCCAAGACCCACATCTCGAAGCTCTACGAGAAGCTCGGCGCCGGCAACCGCGCGCAGGCCATCATGTCGGCGATGCGGATGGGCTTGATCAAGCCGCAGACCGCCGAAGACCAGGTGCCCTGAGCTTCCCCAATAGGGCGGCGTCAATAGGGCAAAGAGCCCGAATTCCTCCACCCCTTCGCCGATGCCACAACCGCTGATGCGGCGGCACCATACGTTTTGGCGCTGGGCTCGAGGGGGGCTCAGGGACACGGACCACGGGTCGATCGGCACGCTGATCGGCCCGTCTCCATGTCCGCGGGCCTAGCGCCTCACACACTCCGTGTCAATCGTCTGCGCGGCCGCCGCACCCGGCTGCGTGGCGGACAACGCGAACCCGACACCTGATACGCAATCGCCTCTCGGTCACCTTGACTGAGAGGCGTCTGCGGGTCCACCACGTGCGGGGCGATTGAGATGTTGGAACAAGGCGAGGTGTCAGTTCGCAAAGTGCGACGTGTCCACCTCGACCACGTCCTCATCTTCATCGGCGCGCTAGGCGTTGTCGCCGCACTGATGGCAGCCCTCTGGACAAAGGTGTAGTTCGCCGATGGCACTGCGCAGGCCGAAGATCGAAGGCAAGCACGTCGGGGCTCCCGGCGCGGTCGACGCCGCCATTCCTGCGCAGGCTCAACCGTCCGATGGGGGCAAACCGCGTCTCGGCGAGCTTCTCGTCCAGCGAACCCGCGTCACCCACAAGCAGGTCGCTGAGGCGCTGCTCCAGCAGTCGGCGTCGGGAAAGCCGATCGGCCGCCTGCTCGTGGAGCTCGGTGGCCTGACCGACCGGGAACTTGCGCAATCGCTGGCCGAGCAGATGGAGCTCGCGCTGGTCGACCTGGCGCAGGAGCAGCCGGAGCCCGAAGCCATCAAGTGCATCTCCGAGGCGATCGCCCGCTCCGAAACCGTCGTGCCGATGATGAAGACGGCCGAGGCTCTGGTCGTCGCTGTCGCAGAGCCGTCGCCAGACCTGTATCGCACGCTCATGGCAGCATCCAGCCTGCCAATCACGATGGTGGTCGCGCCGTCGGGCGACATCAAGCGCGCGATCGACGCGTCGTACCGCGCGCTGACTGATGTCGACTCACACGTCACGGCGTTCCAGCAGGCCGAGGCGGGTCGTGCAAAGGCGCCAACGGCGAAATCGGTCGCGGCAGACGCCACATCTGCCGCGGCCACTGCCGACGCTCCCGTCGTTCAACTCGTCAACAAGATCCTCGTTCAGGCCCTTCGCGACCGAGCGTCCGATGTGCACGTCGAGCCACAGGACGACCGCCTCCGAGTGCGGTTCCGCATCGACGGTGCGCTGCACGACGTGCTCGCACTCCCCGCCGACATCGGCCCCGCGCTCGTTTCGCGCATCAAGATCATGGCCGGGATGAACATCGTCGAGCGGCGCCGGCCGCAGGACGGCCAGCTCGCCATGACGATTGACGGCCGCGACATCGACGTCCGCGTCGCGACCGTGGGAGTGCATTGGGGCGAGAAGACCGTCATGCGCGTTCTCGACAAATCGCGGTCGCTCTACAAGCTCGG
>JAVEEH010000070.1 GCA_030840545.1 Frankiaceae bacterium
GGTGCTGGCCTGGCACTTCGGACCACACGCCGTGCTGCCCGCTTTTCTCTATCTCGCGGCCGTCGGCGTAGCTCTGGCCATGATCGACTTCGACCATCACCGCCTGCCGGACGTCCTCACGCTGCCGTCGTACGTCGTCGTCGCCGTCCTGCTGGGCGTCGCGGCGGCCGTCGACGGCACCGCCTGGCCGTTCGAACGGGCCCTGATCGGCATGGGGGCGCTCTACGCCTTCTACTTCGTCGTGGCGACGATCCAGCCGCGCGGGATGGGCTTCGGGGACGTGAAGCTCTCCGGCGTGCTCGGGCTCGCGCTGGGCTATCTCGGCTGGGGGGCGCTGGTGGTCGGGGCGTTCGCTGCGTTCCTCATCGGCGGCCTGGTCGGGATCGGCCTCATCCTGTTCGCCGGCGGCGGGCGCAAGACCAGGGTCCCCTTCGGGCCGTTCATGCTGCTGGGGGCGCTTGTAGGGGTCTTTGCGGGGCACTCCATCGCGCACGCCTACACGTCGTTCACGCTCGGCTGAGCCGGCCTGAACGCGATTCCCCCAACCGGGTGTCACCCGCTGCGTCCACCCGGGGTACGCCGCTCGGCGCAATCCGCTTGGTTCTTTCGCTCAAGAACGGCCCAATGCCGACCGACTTCTCTACCTGAAACCGCCCATCGGCCGGCCTGGCCAAGGGGCTCCGCTTGCGGTACGGAAGGCAGGCGAAAGACCAGTGGCAGGACGGACATCCGTCGGTCTCGACATCGGGACCTCCGGTGTGCGCGCGGCCGAGTTGTCGTTCGGTAGGAACGGCACAACGCTCGAGCGCTTTGGGCAGGTTGCACTGCCGCCCGGTGCAGTGCGCGACGGCGAGGTCATCGACGTCGAGACCGTAGCCGGTGCGATCAAGCACCTATGGGCATCGGCCAAGTTCTCGAGCAAGAAGGTCGTGCTCGGCGTGGCCAACCAGAAGGTCATCGTGCGACAGGTCGATCTGCCTTGGGTTCCTGAGGCAGAGCTCCGGCAGTCGCTCGCCTTCCAGGTCCAGGACTTCATCCCGATCCCGGTGGAGCAGGCGGTGCTCGACTTCCACACGGTCGAGGAGCTCGTCATCGACGGCACG
Source organism: Frankiaceae bacterium (assembly GCA_030840545.1). Lineage (GTDB taxonomy): Bacteria > Actinomycetota > Actinomycetes > JAFAQI01 > JAFAQI01 > JAFAQI01. The sequence continues at coordinate 1,104 of JAVEEH010000070.1, forward strand.
CGCATGCGGCGGGTGCTGCTCGTCGCGGCATCACGCGACATGGTGATGAACGCCCTCGACGCTGCTCGCAAGGCCGGCTTGAGTGTCAGCCAGGTGGACCTGACGCCGTTCGCGGTGCTGCGGTCCCTCGCCGGCGTCGACCAGACCGGCCTGTCGCCGTCGTGGCACGCCGACGCCGAGGCTCTCGTCGACATCGGCAGCAAGGTGACGAACATCATCGTTCACCAGAACGGTGTCCCGCGCTTCGTCCGGGTGCTGCTCATGGGCGGCGACAACGTCACCGAAGCCGTCGCAGAGCGCATGGGCGTTCCCATGGAGCAGGCCGAGGGTGTCAAGCAGCAGAGCGCGCTGGGCGCTACCCCCGGCGTTCCGGCCAGTGAGCACCCGGCGGCCCGCGTCGTCGAGACGAGCGGACATGCCTTCGTCGAGGAGATCCGCGGATCGCTGGACTACTACCTGGCCCAGCCGGCTTCCGTGCCGCTGCGCCGCGTGATCGTGTCAGGGGGCGGTGCCCGCCTCGGCGGACTCGTCCAGCGACTGGCGCTCGCGACTCGCCTTCCGGTCGAGCCCGCGTCGCCGTTGTCGAACCTGCGCGTCGGCAAGACCGGACTGACCGAGGAACAGCTGAGCTTCGTCGAGCCGCTCGTGACCGTCCCGGTCGGGCTCGCCATGGGGGTGGCATCGTGACCCTGCCCAACACGCCCGACGTGCAGTCGGTCGGCGCACCGGCACAGCTGGCCGCGCCGACGATGCCCCGGGTGAACCTGATGCCGCCGGAGATCGCCGAGGCGGCTCGGATGCGGCGCTTCCAGCTGGCCATGGGCGGAGCAGTCGTTGCGGCCGTTGTCGTCGTCGGTGCTCTCTACGTGCACGCGCACAGCGGCGTCAAGAGCGCCAACGAGCAGCTGACGCAGGCCCAGGCCCAGCAGACGTCGCTGCAGTCGCAGCTGCACAGCCTGTCGAGTGTCCAGGACGTCTACTCCCAGGTGGCTGCGAAGCAGGCAACCTTGGATCAGGCGATGGGACAGGAGATTCGCTGGTCGTCCTACCTGACCGACCTGTCGCTGAAGGTGCCGGACGCCGTCTGGCTGAGCAGCGTCAGCGCGACGGAGACCAACACCGGCTTCAGCGTCACCCCGGTCGGGGCCGCCACTGCAGCCACGACACCGAGCCTCGGTACGCCGGGCATCGGCACCATCTCCTTCGCCGGTCTCGCCTTCAGCCACGACGACGTTGCCACTTGGCTTGACGTCCTCGGACGGGAGCGCGGCTTCGCCGACCCCTACTTCACCAACTCGACGGAGATGCCCGTCGGTACCAAGACCTTGACCGGGTTCGTGTCGTCCGTCGTTGTCACCGACGCGGCGAAGTCCGGCCGATTCGCCGCACCGGCGGGGAGCTGACATGGAAAAGATGCGCCAGTGGTCGATCCTGACCGCCGTCGGCGTGGTCGCGGTGTTCGCAGCGGGCTGGTTCCTGCTGGTCTCGCCGCAGAAGACCCACGCAGCTGACGTGCGCACTCAGGCTGCCACTCAGCAGTCGGCGAACTCTTCCCTCCGGGCTCGCGTCGACCAGCTCCAGCAGCAGAAGAAGGGCCTGCCGGCTCAGACCGCGAAGCTGCGGACGTTCGACGCGCAGGTGCCGAACAACCCAGAGCTGCCGGCCCTGATCCGCCAGCTCTCGGCGGCTGCGCAAGGTGCCGGAGTCGACCTCGTGTCGCTGGCCCCCGGCCAGCCGGCGCTCGTGACCGCCACCGCCGGCGGCGGTGTCACGACCACCACGTCGAGCAGCTCATCGTCTGCAGTGACTCCGGCGGCACCCGCGACGAGCCCGCTCGCCGCCATCCCGCTGACCATCACCGTGCAGGGCAGCTACTTCAACGTCGAGAGCTTCTTCCGCGGCGTCGAACACCTGACCCGCGCGATGCTGGTTCCCGGTTGGACACTGTGCGCGATCAACCCGACGGGCACCACTGCTCCGACGAGCGGTGCGAACTGCGCCGCCCCGAACACCGGGTCGACTGACAAGGCGCTTCCGCCAGGGACGCTCAACGGCGTCATCACCGCTTACGTCTTCGAGTCGCCGCAGGTCGCCGCCGCGCAGAGCGCGCCAGTGACCCCCGTGGCCCCGGCGCAGTAGGAGATCCCGACCATGACTGAGCGCACCGTCCCCTTCGGCGGCACTGCTGTCGCCGAGCCTCCTGCGCCGATGCTCCCCAACGGCTATGACGACGAGAGTGGCGACAACGCCAACCGTCGCAAGCTCGCCGTAGTCGGCGCCATCGTCGGCGTCTTCGTTCTCCTGGTCGTCGCCTTCTTCATGCTCAAGGGCGGCAGCAGCGCGGACAACGCCGTCGGCCCGGTGCCCGGCGCACACGTGCCTCCGGCAACCTCGGGCGGCACCGGCGGCCACGCGGCAAAGCCGGTGACGCTGCCGAAGCCCTACAAGGCTCCGGTCGGCCGGGACCCGTTCAAAGCTCTCTACGTCGCCCCGGCCCCCAAGCCGGTGACGTCCGGCCCCACCGGCAGCACCGGCGTCCCGATCGTCGGTGTGCCCGGCGTGGGCACCGGCACTGGCACGGGCACCGGCGGTACGACGGGAACGACGGGTGGCACCGACGCCGGCACCGGCGCGCCGGCCGGCTACGCCCCGGTGTGGGTCGAGCTGGTCTCCGTCAAGGGGTCGAAGTCGGCTTCGTTCGTCGTCGGCTACAGCAACGGCAAGCGCTCGACGACCGTGAAGTACGCCAACGTCCTGGCCCCGACCAACAGCCTGCGCACCACCTTCGGTTCGGTCTTCGCCCTGCTCAGCGTGCAGGACGGCACCTCGACCGTGCAGTTCGGTGACGGGA
>JAVEEH010000074.1 GCA_030840545.1 Frankiaceae bacterium
CCACCGGCGCGGGTCAAGCGCGGAGAGAAGATCTGAGGCATGGAGCATCGGCACCTCGGTCGGAGTGGGCTGCTCGTCAGCGAGATCTCCTACGGCAACTGGATCACCCACGGGAGCCAGGTCGAGGAGGAGGCCGCGCTCGCGTGCGTCCAGGCGGCGCTCGAGCTGGGCGTCACGACGTTCGACACCGCCGACGTCTATGCCGGCACCAAGGCCGAAGCCGTGCTCGGGCGGGCACTCGCCGGCGAGCGCCGTGAAGGGCTCGAGATCTGCACGAAGGTCTTCTGGGCGACCGGCCCCGGTCCCAACGACCGAGGGCTGTCCCGCAAGCACATCTCCGAGGCGATCAACGGCTCGCTGCGCCGGCTGCAGACCGACTACGTCGATCTCTACCAGGCGCACCGTTTCGACCACACGACGCCGCTGGAAGAGACGATGGCGGCGTTCGCGGACGTCGTACACGCAGGCAAGGCGCTCTACATCGGCGTCTCGGAATGGCGGGCCGAGGAGATCCGCCAAGCCAAGGCGCTCGCCGACCAGCTGCGCGTGCCGCTCGTGTCCAACCAGCCGCAGTACAACATGATCTGGCGGGTCATCGAGGCAGATGTCGTGCCGACCTGCGAGGACCTCGGGCTCGGACAGATCGTCTGGTCGCCGATCGCGCAAGGGGTGCTGACGGGAAAGTACCTGCCGGGCGCCGAGCCACCCGCCAACTCGCGCGCCACCGACCCGAGCGGCGCCAACTTCATCGCGCGCCTCCTCGACGACGAGGTGCTGCGCCGGGTGCAGAACCTCGCCCCGATCGCCGCCGACTGCGGGCTGAGCATGGCTGCGCTGGCGGTCGCGTGGGTCCTGCAGAACGACAACGTCGCCAGTGCGATCGTCGGCGCGACTCGACCGGAACAGGAGCGCGACAACGTCACGGCCTCAGGCGTCAAGCTCGAGGCCGACGTGCTCAAGCGGATCGACGAAGCCCTCGGCGACATCGTCGTCACCGATCCGGCGCTGACCCAGAGCCCCCGCTCGCCGCGCTGACTGCTCAGTCCTGCGGTTGCAGGCTCATCGGTCCGTAGACCTCGCGGCCGCTGTCGAGCAGCGTGACCTGCTGCACCCCGGCGGACAGCAGCTCCCGCCAGTTCTCGCCCAACCAGGTCTCGGCGTCGCTCTGGGTCGGGAAGGGTTCGCCGGCCGGTGCCTCGGCGGGCTCGACCTCCGCACCGTCAGCGCTCTCATAACGCCATGTCCAGGCCATGGCGCTGACGCTATCCGCCAGCGCCGTCGCGGTTTGCTCCACCGGCTTGTGCCAGCCGTCGCCACCACGTACTATACCGAGTATTATACGAGGGTAGGGGTTCCGATGAGCGTGAAGCACGCCCTGCTGGCGTTGCTGAGCGAGGGCCCGAAGTATGGGCTGCAGCTGCGCCAGGAGTTCGAGGCCCGGACCGGGGAGGTGTGGCCGCTCAATGTGGGGCAGGTCTACACGACCCTGCAGCGGCTCGAACGCGACGGCCTGGTCGAGTCCGACGATGCCGCCGAGAGCAGCCCGCAGAACGGGTTCCGCATCACCCCCGATGGCGAGCACGAGCTGCAGGAGTGGCTGCGCACGCCACCGGAGCTGAGCTCTCCCCCGCGGGACGAGCTCGTGATCAAGATCCTGGTCGCCTTCGGCGTGCCCGGTGTTGACGTGCACGAGGTGATCCAGGCTCACCGACGCTATGGCGTGGAGCTGATGCAGCAGTGGACGCGGCTCAAGGACGATGCCGCCGAGCACGAGCTTGGCCTCGCGTTGGCGGTGGACGCGGAGCTGTTCCGGTTGGATTCCGTCATTCGATGGCTGGACGCAGCCGACGCGCGGATGCGGCGGGCACCGGCGCCGCCGGGCGTGCGGTCGCCCGCTCTGCCGCCACGGCTGCGTCGACGGGTCGGCGGCCGGCGATGACCGCGCTCGAGCTTCGGGGCGTGTCGAAGGTCTACGCCGACGGTGCCAGCGAAGTGCACGCGCTGCGCAACGTCGACCTGGTTGTCCAGCCCGGCGAGCTGGTCGCTGTGATGGGCCCGAGCGGTTCGGGCAAGAGCACGCTGCTCACCATCGCGGGCAGCCTGGAACATCCCACGACCGGCGAGGTTCTCGTCGGCGGCAACCTGCTCACATCGATGTCGCGGAACGAGCAGGCCCGACTGCGTCGCCGCTCGATCGGCTATGTCTTCCAGGATTTCAACCTGCTGCCCGGACTGACCGCCGTCGAGAACGTCGCTTTGCCGTTGGAGCTCGACGGGGTGCACGCGAAACCCGCGCAAGCCGCCGGCTTGCAGGCACTGGAGGAGCTCGGTCTGGCCGACCGCGCGTCGCGCTTCCCCGACGAGCTCTCCGGCGGCGAACGTCAACGGGTGGCGGTCGCTCGCGCGGTCGTCGGCGACCGGCACCTGCTGCTCGCCGACGAACCCTCCGGAGCACTGGACTCCATCAACGCCGAAGCCGTCATGCGCCTCGTGCACACCGCTTGTCGACGAGGTGTCGCCGGTGTGGTCGTCACGCACGACGCACAGCTGGCGTCGTGGGCGGACCGGGTGGTGTTCCTGCGCGATGGGCGCGTCGTCGACCAGACCTCACCACCGGCCGGCCCCGAGTCGCTGCTGCGGTCCCAACCCCGAGCATGAGTCTCACCCTGGAACAGCGCCCGGCCGAGCTCCGCCCCAGCGACGGCGGGACGCCGGCCCGCCGTGCCGTGGTGCGGTGGGCTTGGCGGCTGTTCCGCCGCGAGTGGCGCCAGCAGGCCGCGATGTTGGGCCTCCTCTTCATCGCCATCGCAGCGACGACGGTCGGCCTAGCGGTGGTTCCCAACGTGGCCGGGTCGCAGGCCGATGCGGAGTTCGGCTCAGCGGACACCATCGTCGTCCTCAGCGGATCATCCGCGGCCCGGGCCGCGGACGTCACTGCCGCACGAGTTCGCTTCGGCGTCGTCGACGTCGTCGCCCACCGGACGCTCGCGATTCCTGGCTCGATCGCCACCGTCGACCTCCGCGACCAAGACCCCGACGGCCCCTACAGCCACCCGATGGTGCGACTCGACGCCGGTCACTACCCGGTCGGTCCCAACCAGGTCGCCGTCACCAGCCGCGTCGCCGACATCTTTCACCTGCATATCGGCGACAGCTGGCCGCTGATCGGGTCGTCCGAGCGGGTGGTCGGTCTGGTCGAGAACCCGAGCAGTCTGCTCGACCGCTTCGCACTGGTGGCGCCGGGGCAGATCACCGCACCGTCGAAAGTGGCGCTGCTGATAAAGGCAACCTCGGGCAGCCTGCAGTCGTTCCACCCTCAGGAGGACGGGCCCGTCG
>JAVEEH010000081.1 GCA_030840545.1 Frankiaceae bacterium
GGCCGATCGTCGTCGAGGGCGGGGACTGGTCCTACGTGGCCCTGCGCCGGGCCGACCTGGTCGGCCTCGACCTGTCCGGCGTGCGGCTCGCGGAGGCCGATCTCACCGAGGCGGACCTGACGCGGGCTGTGCTGCGCGACTGCGACCTCGACCACGCGCGACTCGACAAGGCGGTGCTGACGGGTGCGGACCTGCGAGGTGCGGTGCTCACCGGGGTGCGGCTGGCCGAGCTGCGGCTCGACGGCACGGTGATCGACCCGGACCAGGCGATCCTGCTAGCCGCAGCCCACGGTGCTGTCGTGGAGCCGGGCTGACCGCTCACGCTCCCGGCGACGGACCGCTCGTTGCGCAGGGCCGGCGGCGCAGCTCGGCGACGTAGTCGTCGGGGGCGCCGGCCTTCTCGGCCGCGTCGGCCATCAGCCCGAGGTAGCGCGCTGACGGCAGGCCGCCTTCGTAGCCGTCGAGCACGTAGAGCCAGGCCAGCTCGTTGCCCTGCAGCGTCTGCACGCGCAGGCGGATCTTGCGATAGAGGCCGGTGTCGGCCCCTTCCCACTGGTCGAGCGTGTCCTCGTCCTGGGTCGGCACGTCGTAGACCATCACGAACACCTGGCTGCCCACGTCCTCGACCAGGGTCGCCACCGCGCCCTCCCAGCCCAGGTCCTCGCCGCCGAAGGTCAGCCGCCAGCCGACCAGCCAGCCGGAGCCGCGCGAGGGCGAGTGCGGACACCGCTCGCGCATCTGCTCCGCGTCGAGGTTGGTCCCGTACGCGGCGTAGAGAGCCACGGCGGCAGAGTATCCAGGCCGATCAGGGGACACTGCACGTATGACTCGCTTCGGGTGGGGGCGCCGGTGACCCGCATTGCCATTCTCGGCGGCGGCCCGGGCGGCTACGAGGCTGCGCTGGTCGCGGCCCAGCTGGGCGCCGAGGTGCTCATCGTCGATCGGGACGGACTCGGCGGCGCCTGCGTGCTCACGGACTGCGTGCCGTCCAAGACGCTGATCGCGACGAGCGAGTCGATGACCACGTTCGCGTCCAGCGAGCCGCTGGGCGTCCGGCTGGTGTCCGGAGCCCGCGCCGACGACGAAGTCACCGTCGACCTGCCCGTCGTCAACGCCCGGGTGAAGGCGTTGGCGCTGGCGCAGTCACTGGACATCGCCCGCCGCCTCGCTCGGGAAGGGGTCGAGGTTGTCAGCGGAGCGGGCCGCCTCGTCGGCCCGAACCGCCTCGTCGTACGCACCGAGGAGGGTGAAGAGGGCTACGGCGCCGATGTCGTGCTGATCGCCACCGGAGCCCGGCCACGGGTGCTCGCCGGCGCGGAGCCGGACGGTGAGCGGATCCTGACCTGGCAACAGCTCTATGACCTGCCTGCGCTCCCGGAGCATCTGGTGGTCGTCGGGTCCGGGGTGACCGGCGCGGAGTTCGCGTCCGCCTACCAGGCGCTCGGCAGCGCGGTCACGTTGGTGTCCAGCCGGGACCGGGTGATGCCGAGCGAGGACGCCGACGCCGCGCTCCTGCTGGAGGACGTGTTCACCCGGCGGGGGATGCGGATCCTCAAGCGGTCGCGCGCGGCCGGCGTCGGCCGGACGGGGGACGGCGTCGTCGTGAAGCTGGACGACGGGGGGACTGTCGAGGGCAGCCACTGTCTGGTTGCCGTCGGCTCCGTGCCCAACACGGTCGGGCTCGGGCTCGAGAACGTCGGCGTCGTGACCGACGACGCGGGTTATGTGAAGGTCGATGGTGTGTCGCGCACATCGGTGCCTGGCATCTATGCCGCGGGCGACTGCACCGGGGTGCTGCTGCTCGCGTCGGTCGCGGCCATGCAGGGCCGCATCGCGATGTGGCACGCGCTCGGCGATGCCGTGCGCCCGATGCGGCTCTCGCACGTCGCTGCCAACGTCTTCACGGATCCCGAGATCGCGACCGTCGGCCTGGGGCAGGCGGCGGTCGCCACCGACCGCGGTGGGGTGCAGGAGGTGAAGCTGCCGCTCGCGACCAACGCGCGCGCCAAGATGCAGGGTGTCGTCGACGGCTTCGTGAAGCTCTACTGCCGGCCCGGCACCGGGACCGTGCTCGGCGGCGTCGTCGTGGCGCCGCGAGCCAGCGAGCTGATCCTGCCCGTGTCACTCGCCGTGGAGAACAACCTCACCGTCGACCAGCTGGCCCACACCTTCACGATCTATCCGTCGATCAGCGGCAGCATCACCGAGGCCGCTCGCCAGCTCCACCTCGCCGCCAACGCCTAACTCCGCCGCGTCCCCGCCCGCACCCACGCCCGCTCCCACTTCGGAGCCGCTGCGACCACGACACGCCGGAAATCGGGCGTGATCATGGTCGGGGCGCCTCCGAGGTGGAGGGGGTGAGCTGGTGCAGGCGGAGCGGGGCGGGCTAGCGGAGGTAGCCGGAGTCGGCGAGGAAGGCGCGCAGCGCCGAGATGTAGGCGGCGCCGTGCGGCCAGTAGCTGCCGAGACCGGGCGGCACCGTCAGCCGGTGCTCGGCGTCGAGCCGGGCCAGCCGGCTGGACACGAGCGCGTCGTGGCCCAGCAGCTCCTGGTCGGCGGCCCAGCAGGCGAGGAAACCCAACCCGAAGTCGCTCTGGTCGAACAACCGCGCCCAATGGCGGGCGTCCCGGCGGAGCAGCCGCGCATGTCCACGGGTGACGTCGGCCTGCTTCCCGTTGCGGACAGTCAGAACGCGCAGCGGTGAACCGGAGTCGGCGTAGTCGGCGAACCTGGCCAGGAAGCGGCCGTCGCCGGTCACGATCAGCGGCCGCCCGCCGACCAGCCCGAGACGGACCGGAGCGGCGCCGTCCTGCAGGCCGGCGTCGGAACCGACACCCCGCCCGTAGGTGTAGAGGATCGTGCAGCACTGGTTGAAGGCGCTGGTGAGCGCGACAACCGCGACCGGCGCGGCGCCGTCCTGGAACCGGGCCAGGCACACGCTGAACGAGCGGGCGTGATGGCGGACATCGGCCACGAGCACACCGCGCCCCGGGGTGCCGGATACAGGCTTGAGCGTGGTCCGCCAGGCCGGCGCGCCCGGGGACCGCAGCGTCAGGTGCGGGCGGAGCAGCCTGGGGATGCCGAGGTAGCCATGGCCGGACGTGCCGCTGAGGGTGGCCGTGGTCGCACCGAGCGAGGCGGTCACGTCAACGGCCTTTGCCGCGGTCGTCGGCAGCCGCTGCGCGCTGCAGCCGAGCGCGGCCGCGCCGTTCGCTGCGCTGGCTGGACCGGCCGGCTGGGCGGCTTGGACGGGCGTCGACGAGGCGGTCAGGAGCAGGGACGCCGAGGCGACGAGTGCAGCGGTGCAGGCGCGTGCGTTCACATCGCACATCATGCGTGGGTTTCGGTCGAAAAAGGGGCGAATCGCCCTAGTCCCTTTGGATGGTTTTTCGTGGCCCGTTCCGCCGCAGTCAGTCGGTGATCCGGCAGATGGCGGCACCGGACTGCACGGCGCCACCGACCTCCGCGGTGAGCCCCGTCACGAGGCCGGTCTTGTGCGCCGTGATCGGCTGCTCCATCTTCATCGCCTCGACCACGATGACGAGATCGCCGGCCTCGACGTGCTGCCCCTCCTCGACCGCGACCTTGACGATCGTGCCCTGCATGGGCGCGGTGAGTGTGTCGCCGGAGGCGGCCGCGGCCGGGCCGCCGCCCCGACCGCGCCGCGGTGGCTTCGTGCCTCGGGTCGGTGAGGTGGCGGAGCCGAGCCCGGCCGGAAGCACGACCTCGAGCCGGCGACCGTCGACCTCGACGGTGATGCGGTCACGATCGGCCGGCACCGGCCCCTCGGCCCGGTCGCCGTCGTACGGCGGGATCTCGCCGGTGAACTCCGTCTCGATCCAGCGCGTGTGCACCGCGAAAGGCTCCGAGGTGAACGCGGGATCCTCGAGCACCGCCCGGTGGAACGGCAGCAGCGTCGGCATGCCGCCGACCTCGAACTCCGCGAGCGCCCGTCGGGACCGTTCGATCGCCTGGCGTCGCGAGGAGCCGGTGACAATGAGCTTGGCCAACAGGGAGTCGAACGCACCGGGCACCGTGTCGCCCTCGACATAACCGGCGTCGACACGTACGCCGGGCCCGGTCGGCAGTCGCCAGGCGGTTACCCGACCGGGCGCCGGAAGGAAGTTGCGGCCGGCGTCCTCGGCGTTGATCCGGAACTCGATCGAGTGCCCGCGCGGCGCCGGGTCAGAACCTTTGAGTCGCTGGCCGTCGGCGATCGCGAACTGCGCACGCACGAGGTCGACGCCGCTCGTCTCCTCGGTGACCGGATGCTCGACCTGGAGCCTGGTGTTGACCTCGAGGAACGAGACGGTGCCGTCCTGGCCGATGAGGAACTCGCAGGTGCCCGCCCCGACATAGCCCGCGGCACGGGCGATCGCCTTCGACGACGTGTAGAGGCGCTGCAGCTGCTCCTCGGTCAGGAACGGCGCCGGGCCCTCCTCGACGACCTTCTGGTGGCGGCGCTGCAGCGAGCAGTCGCGGGTGCCCACCACGACGACCTCACCCTGGCCGTCGGCCAGGATCTGGGTCTCGACGTGCCTCGGCCGATCGAGGTAGCGCTCGACGAAGCACTCACCGCGGCCGAACGCAGCCGTTGCCTCGCGCACCGCGCTCTCGAACATCTCGGGGATCTCCTCGCGGGTCCGCGCGACCTTGAGCCCGCGTCCCCCACCGCCGAACGCCGCCTTGATCGCGACCGGCAGGCCGTGCTCGTCGGCGAACGCCAGCACTCCGTCGACGTCGGCGACCGGGTCGGCGGTGCCGGGCGTCAGTGGCGCCCCCACGTCGTGCGCGATGTGTCGAGCCTTCACCTTGTCGCCCAGCGCCTCGATCGCGCTCGGCGGCGGCCCGATCCAGGTCAGTCCGGCTTCGATCACCGCGCTCGCGAAGCCCGCGTTCTCGGCCAGGAAGCCGTAGCCGGGGTGCACCGCATCGGCACCCGCGCGCCGGGCGACCGCGATCAGCTTGGCGATGTCGAGGTAGGTCTCGGCCGGCGTCGACCCGCCGAGGGCGTAGGCCTCGTCCGCGAGTCGTGCGTGCAGCGCGTCGAGGTCCGGGTCGGCATAGACGGCGACGCTCGCCAGCCCCTCGTCCCGGCAGCCGCGGAGCACCCGGACGGCGATCTCGCCGCGGTTGGCGATGAGGACCTTGCGCACGCCCGCACTCTACGGGGGTGCAATGCTCGCCCCGTGGCTGAGACAACCGAGGCTGCGCCGACCCCGCCGCCGGCGTTCGCGAACTACCAGAACGAGATCTACCTGTCCGGTCTCGCCGACCAGGTGCCGGACCTTCCGTGCGAGCCGGGCCGGCTCGAGGACCTGGCCCGGGAGCGCTTCGCCCCCGAGCCGTTCGGCTATGTCGCCGGCAGCGCCGGCACCGAGGGAACGGCCCGGGCCAACCGCGCGGCCTTCGACCGGTGGCGCATCGTGCCGCGGTTCCTCCGAGACGTGTCCGAGCGCGACCTGTCGACCACGATCCTCGGCACCCCGTTCCCGGCGCCGGTCGCTCTAGCGCCGGTCGGAGTGCAGGGGATCGTCCACCCCGAGGCCGAGCTCGCGGTGGCCCGGGCGGCGGCCGGTCTGCGGCTGCCGATGGTGCTCTCGACCGTGTCGTCCTACCGGTTGGAGGAGGTCGCCGAGGTCGGTGGCGACTCGCCGCGGTGGTTCCAGCTCTACTGGCCCCGGGACCACGACGTCGCCGCCTCCTTGATCGCCCGCGCCAAAGCCGCCGGGTTCGCCGCACTGGTGGTCACCCTCGACACGTTCGTCCTCGCCTGGCGGCCGCGCGACCTGGCACATGCCTATCTGCCGTTCCTGCACCGGATGGGCCTGGCCAACTACGAGTCCGACCCGGCGTTCCTCGCCGGCCTCGCCAAGTCGCCGGACGAGGATCCAGGCTCGGCGGTGCTCCACTGGCTGTCGATGTTCGGCGACCCGACGAAGACGTGGGACGACCTGGTGTGGCTGCGCGAGCAGTGGGACGGACCCATCCTGCTCAAAGGGGTGCTGCACCCCGACGACGCGCGCAGGGCGGCGGATGCCGGCATCGACGGCGTCGTCGTCAGCAACCACGGCGGCCGCCAGATCGACGGTGAGATCGCGTCGCTCGACGCGCTGCCCGCGGTTGTCGAGGCCGTGGGAGACCGCATGACCGTGCTGCTGGACTCGGGTGTCCGCACGGGAAGCGACGTCATCAAGGCCCTCGCTCTCGGCGCGAAGGCCGTGCTCATCGGCCGCCCGTATGTCTACGGGTTGGGCCTCGGCGGAGAGGACGGCGTACGGCACGTCCTGCGCAGCCTGCTCGCCGAGCTGGACCTGTCGATGGCCTTGGCGGGGTGCCGCCGGCCGGGCGACATCGGGCCCGAAGTGCTGCGCCGGGCTGACGACTTGGGTGTCGTACCCTCCTCGTCGTGACGACGGAAAGCGCCGAGCCGCCGGAGCCGCGGATCAGTGCCGTTCTGCCCGTCTACAACGGCGGCCCTTACCTGCGCGACTGCCTCGACTCGCTCGTCAAGCAGGACCTGCCGGCGACCGACCTCGAGATCATCGCGATCGACGACGGGTCCACCGACGGCAGCGGCGACGTCCTCGACGAGTACGCCGCGGCGCATCCGAACATTCTTGTCCTGCACCAGGAGAACTCCGGCTGGCCGGGCCAGCCGCGTAACCGCGGCATCGAGCGGGCCCGTGGGCGTTACCTGTTCTTCGTGGACGGTGACGACGTCGTCGTCTCGAGCGCGTTCCGACGGCTGTGCGACTTCGCCGACGAGCACGACAGTGACGTCGTCAACCCCAAGATGGTGCCGCTCGAGCAGCCACGGTTCAAGCGGCCCTACTTGCTGAAGGAGACTGTGGTCGACGGTCAGCTGGCCGAGGCGTTCAAGATGATCAGCCCGCAGAAGCTGGTCCGTCGCTCGATGGTGATGGACAAGAACATCCGCTTCCCCGAGGGAAAGGTCAGGCTCGAGGACGGCATCTTCATGAGCGAGGCCTATCTCGCTGCCCGCCGGGTGTCGTTCCTCGGCGATCGCGACTACTACCTCAAGCGCACGCGCGATGACATGCAGAACATCTCCAACCATGGCATCTCACCGGCGCACTACGTGGGTTCGCTCACCCGCATGGCGACGAACGTGCGCGAGAGGTGCGCGGACACGCGCGTCGCCGACGACATCATCTCCGTGATCTATCGGCGGAAGGGGCTCCGCCGGCTGCGGGCTGACAAGTTCCTGAAATACCAACGCTCGCGTCGCGCCGACTGGGCGCGCCAGCTCGGCCAGTTCGCGAAAACGTTCGTCACCCCGAGGATGGAGCGGCAGCTGCCTCCGCTCCTGCGTTTGCAGTCCGTGTTCGCGCGGCGAGCCGACGTGCCGGCGTTGTATGCGCTGGCCAAGCTGCAGGAGGCCGGGGCGGGCCTCCGCGTCGTTTCCAGCGACGGGCGACTCTTCCTCCGGTTGACGAACGGCAACCGCCGCGACGTCACCAAGTGGGTGCGAGCGGGCGAGCGAGGCGTGACTGTTGCGCAGGAGCCCCTGAAGAAGAAGCTGAGGCGCAACTTCCGTCGTTACACATCGCTGGGTCGTCGTACCGTGCATCGGCTGCGGACCCGTGCTGCAAGGAAGAGCACCGGATGACCGAGCGAGACCGCATCGAGCCCTTCGTCGCTCCGCTCTCGATGCCCGCCCCGATCTTCCTGGTGGGCTGCATGGGTTCGGGAAGCACGTTGACAAGGCTGATGCTCGACAGCCACGAACACATCGCGATACCGCAGGAGACGAGCTTCATGCGTCTCGTGCAGGCGCATCGCTGGGTCCCGTTCTGGCGTTACGGTGACCGCCTCGGCCGGCGCCTGAAGCTGAGCCGCCCGGAGATGAACGAATACCTACGTTCGTTCTACGGCGGCATGTTCGAGCGCTACGCGCGGCTGCACGGCAAACAACGCTGGGGCGAGAAGACGCCGCATCACATCTGGCACATGCCGGAGATGGCCCGGCTGTTCAAGGACTCGGTGTTCGTCGGCATCGTGCGCCACCCCGGCGGCACCTCGAGCTCTCTGGTCGGCCGGTTCAACTACGAGTCGCGCCGCAGCGTGAACTACTGGGTCAAGCTCAACACCCAGCTGACCCATCACGGCACCAAGCTCGGTGACCGCTTCGCGCTCATCCGCTACGAGGACGTCGTCTCGCATCCGGAGGAGACGATGCGCGAGCTCCTCGAGTGGCTGGGCGAGCCGTGGTCGCCCAGCGTGCTCCGGCACCACGAGGTGCAGACCCAACAGGGTGCTCCCCGCACCGTCGAGGGGCGAACCAAGCCGGCCGATCCGCTCGACCCGTCGCGGATGGCGCGGTGGACCACACAGTTCACCGACGTCGAGCTGACGTTCCTGCGCCGCAAGACCAAGGGGCTCGCCTCGTTCTTCGGTTACTCCGTCGACGAACCGATCCCGGTCGAGACGCTCGCGCCGGCGGAGAGCGGGCGGAAATACCTCGCGACCGGTCCGGAGCTGGCGGCCCGCCGAAGCTCCTACGAAGGCCAGGTCGACTTCTCGCCGGCGGAGCGGCCCCGGAAGGAAGATCTGTTGCGCCCGGAGCTGCTCGATGTGCCGGAGCGCGCTCAGAACTCGCCGGCCGCGGCCGCGCCCGCGTCGTTCGCACGGCGGTTGCGACGGCGGCTGGCGCACAAGCTGTCGGCTTAGTCACCCGCCGCTGCGCTCGGACCCCGGTGCGGACCTTGTACCGTGGTCTCGGCCGGAGCCACCCCTTGTGCAGCCCGGCGTCATGCGGGCTAGGAGGATTGTGACCGACCTCGGCGGGGAGATCAGTCCGCTGCGCGACTGGCGAGGCTGGTGGGAACGCGAGCGCCGTCGCCCGACCGGTGGCAGTCCCGCCGCCCGGATTGCGCAGATCAGCCGTCGGCGAGACGTGCTCCGCATGCTCGTCGCACGCGACCTGAAGCGGAAGTACGCGACCTCCTACCTCGGCTATGTGTGGACGCTGCTCGAGCCGGCCCTCCTCATCGGCGTCTACTGGCTCGTCTGGGGTCACGTCGCCCGACTGCACATCCAGCACT
>JAVEEH010000118.1 GCA_030840545.1 Frankiaceae bacterium
CCGCATCCGACATGCCCGGACCAGTCGGCTTCTACGTCGGTCAGGTCCGAGTCTCCACGGCGCCGGGGTCGATGGTGCGCGACCGTGACGACGTGACGCACGTGCTGGTGGCGGCCGAGAACTACGCGGACGGATACGTGTACCTGACCCGCGCGCACGACAGCACGACCTGGACGAGCGCTGACGTGGGCGTCGAGCCCGGTCTCGACCCCGTGAAGCTCGGGGTCAGCAACGACGGTTCGCGTGTCTACGGGGCGCTGGACTGTGCTGCCATGGACGCGAGCCTCAAGCGCGGGACGTTCACGCTGCTCAGCGTGCCGGTGACGGCGCCAGGCCCCGCTCACTCGCACGGCGTTGCGAGCACTGATTGTGGCGAGGGCAACGACCCGCCCTGCAGCCAAGCCTGCTATCAGACCGCTGGTTTGTTCGGTGACGGCCACGGTGGCCTGTTGGCCATCGTCCACAAGACCAACGATGGTCCGACGACCTCGACGATCCTCGTCGTACGCAGCCCTGCCGACCTCAGCCGGTCGACCGCGCACCTGTTGCCGCGGCAGGGCCCCGGCCACTGGGCCGGCGTGGCCGCGACGCGCGACGCGCGCACCGGGGCGCTGGTGGTGGCGGCCGGCCGCCCCGAGCGCGGCGTGTTTGTGTGGACGAAGCTGCCGGATGCGCGCTGGAGGGGGCCGGTCCGGGCCATCCCGGGCGCCTGGACAACCGGACGGCGGGAGCCACTGGCGAACGTGACCGTTGCCGCGGCCGGAGGACGCATCTGGATCGGGCTCTCCGGCGACGACTGTTGTGGCGGGACTCCCGGCGGAGCGTTCGTCGCCGGCCGTTCCGCCGGCGGGCGTTGGGCCGCCCCGCGTCGACTCCCGCAGACCGGCCTGCATGCCGACACTCTGCTTCTCGTCGCCGACGCGCCCCACCACAAGCTGCAGGCCCTCTGGAACGTCTCGCACAACCGCACCGGCCGAGCCAGTGACGGTTTGTGGCATGGCGTCAAGCGATTCGGTCGACCGTGGCAGGCCCCGCGGCAGCTCACCGCGTGGTTCCGCGACCGGCCGGTCGACCTCGTGACCACCACGACCGGCGGCTATCGCTACTCCTTCAGCCGTTCGTCCGCCTGAGTGGCGGAGCTGTCATGGCAGACTGCCTCGCGTAACGGTCGACGACGACCGGAGCGTGAGGGGAGTGACCGCCAGGTGGCTGCTCGGCAGTCGGCGTGGGAGTCGGCGCTGATCCAGCTCGCCGAGGCGGCCAAACACCTCGGTCTCGAGGACGGCACTCACCAGCTGCTCGCCACCCCCCGCCGCGAGCTGACCGTCAGCATCCCGCTGCGCCGCGACGACGGTCACGTCGAGGTGCTCCGCGGCTATCGGGTGCAGCACAACCTCTCCCGGGGGCCGGCCAAGGGCGGCATCCGCTACCACCCGTCGACCGACATCGACGAGGTTCGTGCTCTGGCGATGTGGATGACCTGGAAATGCGCTCTGATCGGCATCCCTTACGGCGGGGCCAAGGGCGGCGTGACGATCGACCCCCGGCTCTACAGCAAGAACGAGCTCGAGCGGGTCACCCGCCGCTACGCGAGCGAGATCCTGCCGATCATCGGCCCGGAGCGTGACATCCCGGCTCCGGACGTCGGCACCGATGAGCAGACGATGGCGTGGTTCATGGACACCTACTCGGTGAACAAGGGCTACACCGTCACCGGCGTCGTCACCGGCAAGCCGATCAGCGTCGGCGGCTCGCAAGGGCGCGGCGGTGCCACCAGCCGCGGTGTGCTCTTCACGGCGTTCGCGGCGCTGCGCGAGGCCGGCATCGACCCGCGCGACGTCAGTGTCGCCGTGCAGGGGTTCGGCAAGGTCGGCGGGCTCGCGGCGCAGTTCCTGCACGACGCGGGCTGCAAGGTCGTCGCGGTCTCCGACGTCAAGGGCGGCGCCTACAACTCGATGGGCCTCAACCCGGCCGCCATGCTCCGCGCGGTGCGCGGCGGTCTCGACTCGGTCGCCGGCTATCCGGGCACCGACCACATCAGCAACGACGAGCTCATCGAGCTCGACGTCGACGTCCTCGTCCCGGCCGCCCTCGAAGGCGTGATCCACGATGGCAACGCGGCCGACGTCAAGGCCCGGTTCGTGGTCGAAGGCGCCAACGGGCCGACCACGCCCGATGGCGACAAGATCCTCGAGGACAAGGGCATCCACGTCGTACCGGACATCCTCGCCAACTCCGGCGGCGTCGCGGTGTCCTACTTCGAGTGGGTCCAGGACCTGCAGGCCTACTGGTGGACCGAGGACGAGGTCAACGACCGGCTCAAGGCGATCATGGAACGCTCCTACGCCGAGGTGTCCGCGCTGGCGGCGGACGAGGGCGTCTCGCTGCGCACCGCCGCCCAGATGATCGGGGTCGGCCGCGTGGCCGAGGCACACCGAACCCGCGGGCTGTACCCATGACGGCGCGTGGTCGGTACCGGGAAATGTCGGGTGGCCGTGCCAGAATGACAGCGGTGTAAGTTGACGCGCATGCGGGAGATGGCCATGGATCTAGCGGCACTGTCCGGCCAACCGGCCGAGTCGGTCGAGTTGTCCGACCGCGACCGGGAGATCCTGGCGTTCGAGCGCCAGTGGTGGAAGTACGCCGGGGCCAAGGAGCAGGCCGTCCGCGAGCTGTTCGACATGTCGGCGACGCGTTACTACCAGGTGCTCAACGCCCTGCTCGACCGGCCCGAGGCACTGGCCGCCGACCCGATGCTGGTGAAGCGCCTGCGCCGGCTGCGCAGCGCCCGGCAGCGAGCCCGCTCCGCGCGACGGCTCGGCATCGAGGTCTAAGTGTCGTCGGGGCCCGAGGCCCCGCGCCGACCGGTCAGCCACCGCGCTCCGGTCGGCGCGCACGAGTCGGCTCGCCGGCTGGTGCCGCCCCTGGCCGCTGTCGCGGCCGTCGTCCTGGTCATCGTGCTGCTGCTCGTCCTCAACGGGCCGGCGCACACCTCGGGGCCGGGGCCGGCGTTGCAGCCGCCGAGCTCGGTGCCGACGTCGTCGTCCCCGTCGGTGGCGCCGACTCCACCGCCGTCACCCCGCCCGGGCCGCACCGCGCCGGTCGAGCCGCCGCCGGCCACTGCCACGGCGGCCGTGGCCAAGGTGCCCGTCACCGTGCTCAACAACTCCCGCCGCTCCGGGCTCGCGTCCCGCGCGGCCGGTCAGCTGCAGCACGGTGGCTGGCCGATCGCGCAGGTGGGCAACTTCCGCGGCCGGCTGCCGGTCTCGACGCTCTACTACGCCACCGGGCAGGCCGACGTCGCCAAGGCGCTGGCCCGCCAGTTCGCCGCGGTCCAGCGGGTCCGGCCGCGCTTCTCGGGGTTGCCCGGCTCGGGCCTCACACTCGTCGTCACCCGGGAGTGGCCCGCCTGACAGGATCGGCTCGTGCTGCTCCCGGAGCCGAGGACCCGGGCCGGTCAGGCCGGGCTCGCCGCCCTGCTGGCCGACCCGGCACGAGCGTTGGTGGCTGTGGACTTCGACGGCACGCTGGCCCCGATCGTCGAGCGGCCCGAGGACGCGCGGCCTGCTCCCGGCGCCGTTGACGCGTTGCGGACGTTGGCCGGGCGGGTCGGTGTCGTGGCGGTGGTCAGCGCTCGGGCGGCCACCGATGTCGTGGCCCTCGGTGGGCTCGACGCCGTCCCGGGTCTGTGGGTGCTCGGCCACTACGGCCTCGAGCGGTGGCTGGACGGCCGGCTCGACTCACCGGAGGTCTCCGGCGCGGTCGGGCTGGCACGCCCGTTGCTGGCTGCGATCGTCGCCGCGGCCCCGGACGGCGTCCACCTCGAGGACAAGCACCACTCGCTGGTCATCCACACCCGCCCGGCCGCCGACGGTGCAGCTGCGTTGTCGGCGCTGACACCTGGTGTCCGGGCGGTGGCCGATGAGGTCGGCCTCGAGGCCGTGCCCGGCCGGCTCGTCATCGAGCTGCGGCCGCGCGGAATCGACAAGGGCACCGCTCTGTACTCCCTGGCCGTCGATCGCGCCGCCGGTGCCGTCGTCTATGTCGGCGACGACCTGGGCGACCTGCCGGCCTTCGACGCCGTCGACCGGCTCCGCGGCGAGGGCGTGGCCGGGCTCACCGTGGCCAGCGTCGATCCCGGAGTCGGCGACACGCCGCGCGAACCGGCCGACCGGGCCGACCTCGTGCTCGCCGGCCCGGTCGAGGTGGTCGGTTTCCTGCTCGACCTCGCGGCCGCGATCGGCGAGCCCTGAGCGCCGAGCAACTTCTGCTCAGAGCTCGTCGAGCTGAGCGCGCAGCCATTGGCGCGGCGGCAGGGCCGTCGCCGCGGCCGCCAGCCGGGCAGTCCGTTCGCGCCGTTCGGCCGCGGGCATGCTGAGCGCTGCGTGCATCGCCTCAGCGGTGGCGCTGACGTCGTAGGGGTTCACCAGCAGCGTGTCCGGGCCGAGCTCGTCGGCCGCTCCGGCCTCGCGGGACAGCACGACCGCGACGCCGTCCGCGGACAGCACCGGACCTTCCTTGGCGACGAGGTTCATCCCGTCCCGCAACGGGTTGACGACGAGCACCTCGGCCAGCTCGAGTGCGGCGAGTGAGCGAGGGTAGTCGTCGTTGACCTCGAGCAGCAGTGGATTCCAGTCGCTGGTCGCGAACTCGTCTTCGATCTCGCGCGCGACGCGCTGCACCTCGGCGGTGTAGGCGCGGTAGTCGGGCAGGTCATGGCGGGACGGGTAGGCGAACACCACGTGCACGACCTTGCCGCGGTGTTCCGGGTGCACCCGCAACAGCTCGCGGTAGGCGTTGAGTCCGCGCACGATGTTCTTCGACAGCTCGGTGCGGTCGACCCGCACGATCGCGCGCGAGTCGCCGATCCGCCGTCGCAGCGCCTCACGCCGCACCGCAACATCCGGTTGTGCGGCTCGCGTTCTCAGCTCCTCGGCGTCGACACCGAGCGCGTGCACGTTGACGCGGGTCGAGCGGCCGCCGCGATGAATGCTCGTGCCGCCGGCGTCCGCGCCGAGCAGCCGCACGCAACAGAGCACGAACGCCTCCGCCCACCGCGGCGAGAGAAAGCCGACCGTGTCGGCGCCGAGCATCCCGGCGAGCACCGCTCGCCCGACGTCGTCCGGCAGCATCGAAAAGTACGACGGCTCCGCCCACGGGGTGTGGGTGAAGTGGCCGATCCGCAGGTCGGGCCGTCGTTCGCGAAGCAGGGCCGGGGTCAGCATGAGGTGGTAGTCCTGCACGAGCACCTGCGCGTTGTCGGCCGCCTCCTCGGCGAGTGCGTCGGCAAATGCGGTGTTGTAGTCGACGTAGGCCTGCCAGTAGCGCGACCACTGGGCGTCGAACGACGGTGCTCGCGGCGTGTCGAACAGCGTGTGGTTGACGTACCACAGCGTTGCGTTCGCGATGGCGTTGTAGGCGTCTTCGAACGTGCGCTCGTCGATCGGCAGCATCCGCACCGATGCGCCACCCGTGTCGTGGCCGGCGCGGTCGAGCCGGCCGCCGGGAGCCGCATCGGCGGCCATCCGGTCGGCATAGCCGAGCGCTGCGCAGACCCAGACGGCCGCGCCGTCGTTCGCCGCGGCGGAGACACCGGACACCAGCCCGCCGCCGCCGCGGGACATCCGCAACGCGCCGTCGTCGCCGAGACGGAACGCCACCGGCCCGCGGTTGGACGCCACGAGCACCTTCGCTTGCTGCACGCGCGGGAGCGTAACGCTCAGGTGGCCCGTGATAGGCACGGCCCATGGCGGACCACGAGGAGGAGAGCACCCTCACGGTGCTGGTGGCGATCACCGCCAACCTGGGAATCGCCGTTGCGAAGGGCATCGCGGGAGCCGTCAGCGGGTCGGCGGCGATGCTGTCGGAGGCGGCCCACTCCGTCGCGGACACGACGAACCAGGCCCTGCTCCTGGTCGCCGTCAAGCGCAGCAGTCGTCCGGCTGACTCCCGGCACCAGTTCGGTTATGGCCGCGAGCGCTACTTCTGGACCCTGCTCGCGGCGGTCGGCATCTTCGTCGGCGGTGGTGTTTTCGCCGTCCTGCAAGGCATCCGCGAGCTCACCGGCGGACATGGCGAGGGCGGGCACTATGCCTTGTCCTTCGCAGTGCTGGGCATCGCGTTCGTGCTGGAGTCGATCTCCTGGTCCCAGGCCGTTCGCCAGCTGCGGGGCGACGCGCGCCGCACTGATCGCAGCTTCCGGGACCAGCTGTGGCACACGTCCGACCCGGCCGCCACGACCGTGTTCTTCGAGGACACTGCTGCGCTGGCCGGGCTCGTGATCGCCGGAGCCGGAGTCGGGCTGCACCAGGCGACCGGCCAGCACTTCTGGGATCCGCTCGCCTCCATCGCCATCGGGCTGCTGCTCACCGTGGTGGCGTTCCTGCTCGGCAAGGAGAACCGCAGCCTGATCGTCGGCGAGGCCGCCGACCCGCGGCTGCAGGAGGCGCTGACCGAGCTCTTGTCGTCCTACCCCCAGGTCACCAGCGTGCAGGAGCTGCTGACCATGGTCACCGGTCGCCAGGAGGTGCTGGTCGCCGCTCGGCTCGATCTCGAGGACGACCTGCGGGCCGCTGAGGTCGAGGCGCTCGCCCGGCGGATGGAGCGGGACATCGCCGCGGCGCACCCGACAGTGCGGCACTTCTTCGTCGACGTCACCGCTGACGGCAAGCAGAACGAGGCCGACATGCGCGGCGGGCCGGCGGCCGTCTAGGAGCGGTACGCCGGGACGGTCACCATTGGCGGGCGCTCGAGCTCGGTCATGTCGGTGTCGACGACGCGGTGCCCCCTCCCGCTGCGCTCGAACTGGGTGAGGATCGAGGGGACCGTCACCGGTCGGCCGAGTCTTGTCTCGGCGACCTGCAGGATCTCGATCGCCATGCGGCCCAGCTTGTGCAGGTCGGAGTTGCGGTGTTTGCGGCGGTTCAAGTCGACCTGGGCCATGGCGTCGAGCCCCACCGCCGCCAGGGTGTCGACGAGAAGGCCGAACTCGACGCCATAACCGCAGGCGAATGGCAGCGTCTCGAGGAGCGCCCGACGCGCGGCGTACTCACCGCCCAAGGGCTGGACGAAACCAGTCAGTGCCGGCCAATGCAGGGCGAGCAGCGGGCGAGCCATCAGCTCCGTCACGCGGCCGCCTCCGGCGGGCATGAGGGTCTCGCCGGACTGCAGCGGCCGGTCGTACGTCGCCTTGACGAGCTGCACCGACGGGTCAGTCAGCAGCGGCCCGAGCAGCCCGGTGACAAACGAAGGCGAGAAGTCGGACAGGTCGCTGTCCACGAACACGACGACGTCGCCGGTGGTGGCGGCGAGCGAGCGCCACAGCACCTCACCCTTGCCCGGCCGCGGTGGCAGGTCGACCAGCACGTCCTCCCGTCGCACGACGGTGGCGCCCGCTGCGGCCGCGACCTCCCGGGAGCGATCGGTCGACCCTGAGTCCATGACCACCAGCTCGTCGACGAGCGCAGCACGCTCCATCAGCTCGCGACGGATGCGCGCGACGATCCGCCCGACTGTCGTCTCCTCGTCGAGTGTGGGGAGCACGACGCTGACTCTCGACGACCCCTTGGCTGCGAGCAGCGCCGGCAGCGGCCAGTCCGCTGCCCGCGAGGTGCGCCGGTCGAACCAGCTTCGCGCGGCGGGGTCCACTTGTGCGACACTTGCACACGCGTCGCCCGTCACGGTCGAGGGGCGCGCACTCATCAAGAGGGGCAGAGGGACCGGCCCGCTGAAGCCCCGGCAACCATCCTTCGGACAGGTGCCAAATCCGGCTCGTGAGCAGCCGCTCGCGGGGAAGATGAGCCCGAAAGGCTTGTGTGGTGACCTCTGTTCTGGAGCGCGCAGCGTCCTTCGGCGCTGCGGCCAACCTGATCTGCCGCGAGTGCGGTGCCACCTACGACCTCGGTCCCGGCAACGCCTGCGAGCAGTGCTTCGGCCCGCTCGAGATCGGCTACGACGACGACCAGCTCGCCGGCGTCACGCGGGCATCGATCGAAGCGGGGCCGCGCACGATGTGGCGCTACGGCGGGCTGCTGCCGGCCACCCCACTGGTCGACCTGCAGGTCGGCTGGACCCGCCTGCACCGCGCCGACAACCTCGCCCGCGAGCTCGGTATGAAGACCCTCTGGGTCAAGGACGACAGCGGCAACCCGACCCATTCCTTCAAGGACCGGGTCGTCGCCGTCGCCGCGTCGGCGGCCAAGGCGCTCGGGTTCTCCGTCCTGTCCTGTGCCTCGACCGGCAACCTCGCCAACGCGGTCGCCGCGGCGGCAGCGCGCGCGGGCATGCGGTCGGTCGTGTTCATCCCGCACGACCTCGAGGCCGGCAAGGTCGTCACGACAGCTGTCTACGGCGGCACGTTGGTCGCCGTCGAGGGCAACTACGACGACGTCAACCGGCTGTGTGCCGAGGTCGCCGGTGAGCAGCCGTGGGCATTCGTCAACGTCAACGTGCGGCCGTTCTACGCCGAAGGCTCGAAGACGATGGGCTATGAGATCGCCGAGCAGCTCGGCTGGCGGCTGCCGCAGCAGGTCGTGGTGCCGATCGCTTCGGGGGCGCTCCTGACGAAGGTCGACAAGGCCTGGCGCGAGTTCTCCCGGCTGGGCCTGGTCGAAGGGTCGCCCTACCGCGTCTATGGCGCCCAGGCCACGGGCTGCTCGCCGGTGTCGGCCGCGTTCAAGG
>JAVEEH010000121.1 GCA_030840545.1 Frankiaceae bacterium
CGGTGAGCAGGAGCAGGCCGACGATCACGAGCGCCGCCAGCGCGCGGGTCCGCACGTTGGGCTCGCCGGTGCGGTTCTGCAGGCGCCCGAGCATGGACCGAGAGTACGACGAGCCGGCCCTGCGTCGAGGCTGGAAAAAAAACTTGAGCGGACCCGGCTCAGGCGGAATTGACAGGGGCGCTCAGACCGTTGAGCATGAGTGAAGGCGGCTCAATGTAGAGCCGCGTACACCATGATCATCGACGGAGGAACATCCATGGCACGAGCGGTCGGCATCGACCTGGGTACGACGAACAGCGTCGTCACCGTGCTCGAGGGCGGCGAGCCCAACGTGATCGCCAACGCCGAGGGTTCGCGGACGACGCCGAGCGTCGTCGCGTTCGCCAAGAACGGCGAGGTCCTGGTCGGCGAGGTCGCCAAGCGGCAGGCCGTCACCAACCCGGACCGCACCATTCGCTCGGTCAAGCGCCACATGGGCACCGACTGGAGCGTCAACATCGACGGCAAGGACCTGACGCCGCAGCAGATCTCGGCGTTCATCCTGCAGAAGCTCAAGCGGGACGCGGAGGCCTACCTCGGCGAGACCGTGGCCGACGCGGTCATCACGGTCCCCGCCTACTTCAGCGACCACCAGCGGCAGGCCACCAAGGAGGCCGGCCAGGTCGCCGGGCTCAACGTGCTGCGCATCATCAACGAGCCGACCGCGGCCGCGCTGGCCTACGGCCTCGACAAGGAGGCCGACCAGACGATCCTCGTGTTCGACCTCGGCGGTGGCACGTTCGACGTGTCCCTGCTCGAGATCGGCGACGGGGTCATCGAGGTCAAGGCCACGAGCGGTGACAACAACCTCGGTGGCGACGACTGGGACGAGCGCGTCGTCGACTGGCTCGTGACAACGTTCAAGAACAACCACGGCATCGACCTGTCCAAGGACAAGATGGCCATGCAGCGGCTGCGCGAGGCCGCGGAGAAGGCGAAGATCGAGCTGTCGTCGTCCAGCGAGGCGACCATCAACCTGCCTTACATCACCGCCAGCGGTGAAGGCCCGCTGCACCTCGAGGAGAAGCTGACCCGCGCAGAGTTCCAGCGGATGACGTCGGATCTGCTCGACCGGACCAAGGGCCCGTTCCAGCAGGCCATCAAGGACGCCGGCATGAGCGTCGGCGACATCCACCACGTGGTGCTCGTCGGCGGCTCGACCCGCATGCCGGCGGTCATCGACGTCGTCAAGGAGCTGACCGGCGGGCGCGAGCCCAACAAGGGCGTCAACCCTGACGAGGTGGTCGCCGTGGGCGCCGCCCTTCAGGCCGGCGTGCTCAAGGGCGAGGTCAAGGACGTCCTGCTCCTCGACGTGACGCCGCTGTCCCTGGGCATCGAGACCAAGGGCGGCATCTTCACCAAGCTGATCGAGCGCAACACGACGATCCCGACCAAGCGCAGCGAGATCTTCACGACGGCCGATGACAACCAGCCGTCGGTGCAGATCCAGGTCTACCAAGGCGAGCGCGAGATCGCGTCCTACAACAAGCGGCTCGGCATGTTCGAGCTGACCGGGCTCCCACCGGCGCCGCGAGGCGTGCCGCAGATCGAGGTCACGTTCGACATCGACGCCAACGGCATCGTGCACGTGTCGGCCAAGGACCTCGGCACCGGCAAGGAGCAGTCGATGACCATCACCGGCGGCTCGGCGCTGCCGAAGGACGACATCGAGCGGATGATGCGCGAGGCCGAGGACTACGCCGAGGAAGACCGCAAGCGGCGTGAGTCGGCGGAGGCGCGCAACCAGGCCGACTCGCTCGTCTACTCCACGGAGAAGTTCCTCGCGGACAACGCTGACAAGGTGCCGGACGACGTGAAGTCCGAGGTGCAGACCGCGGTCGACGACGTCAAGAAGGCACTCGAGACCGACGACATCGACGCGATCAAGCGGACCGGCGAAAACCTCAGCACCGTCAGCCAGAAGATGGGCCAGGCGATCTATGCCGCCAGCCCCGGTGGTGAGGCCGGTGCCTCCGGTGCCACCGGCGAAGCGGCCGGCTCCTCCGACGACGACGTCGTCGATGCCGAGATCGTCGACGAGGAGACCCAGCCCGGTGGTGAGGGGTGAGCGACGCTCCTTCCGAGGAGGGTCCGGTCATCCGGGACAAACGCCGGATCGATCCCGACACGGGCGAGGTCCGGCCGGACGTGGAGACCCCCGCGGTGCACGACACCGCGGGGGACGCCGTCCCGGTCGAGACCGACCTCGAGGCGCAGCTCGCCGAGCGCACCGCCGACCTGCAGCGGCTCCAGGCGGAGTACGCCAACTACCGCCGCCGGGTCGAGCGGGACCGGCAGGCGGTGGCCGAACAGGCACTGAGCTCGGTGCTGGTCGGGCTGTTGCCGGTGCTCGACGACATCGACCGCGCGCGCTCGCACGGCGAGGTCGAGGGTGGGTTCAAGCTCGTCGCCGATGGGCTCGAAACCACGTTGACCAAGCTCGGACTGCAGCGGTTCGGCACTGCGGGTGAGCCGTTCGACCCGACAGTGCACGAGGCACTGACGCACGCACTGTCATCCGACGTCACCGAGCCGACGTGCGCCGAGATCTACCAGCCCGGCTATCGCGTCGGCGAACGCGTGCTTCGACCGGCCCGGGTCGGCGTGGTCGAGCCGGACACCTCGCCGGAGCAGGCCCCAGAACCAGAAGAGTGATTCGAGAGGAGGGACGCCGATGAGCGCTCGCGACTATGTCGAGAAGGACTACTACGCCTCGCTCGGCGTCCCGAAGGATGCGTCGCAGGCTGACATCAAGAAGGCCTACCGCAAGCTCGCGCGGACCTATCACCCCGACGCCAACAAGGGCGACACGACGTCCGAGGAGAAGTTCAAGGAGGTCTCCGAGGCCTACGACGTGCTCTCCGACGAGGCCAAGCGCAAGGACTACGACGAGGCCCGTTCGTTGTTCGGCGGCGGTTTCCGCGTCCCGCGCGGTGCGGGCGCCGGCGGCGGCCAGGGCGGCTACGGAGCGACGTTCGACCTCGGGGATCTCTTCGGGGGCTCGGGCGCCGGCGCCAGTGGTGGTCTGGGCGACATCTTCGGCAACATCTTCCGCACCCGGCAGGCCGGCGGCGTCCCGCGCCGCGGCGCTGACCTCGAGACCGAGGTGCGCCTGTCGTTCACCGACGCGATCGCCGGGGTGACCGTGCCGATCCAGCTGGCCGGCACCGGCAGCTGCCCTACGTGCAAGGGCAGTGGCGCCAAGCCCGGGACCGCGACCCACGTCTGCCCGGTGTGCAGCGGCACCGGGATGTCGAGCCGCAACCAGGGCGGCTTCGCGTTCGCCGAGCCGTGCCGGGAGTGCCGCGGCCGCGGCATCATCGTCGACGACCCCTGCCCCACCTGTGCCGGCTCCGGTCAGGCACTCAGCACGCGCACCTTGCGGGCACGCATCCCCGCGGGTGTCGCCGACGGGCAGCGGATCCGGCTCAAGGGCAAGGGTCAACCGGGGGAGCGCGGCGGGCCACCCGGCGATGTCGTCGTGCACGTGCACGTGCAGCCGCATCCGATCTTCGGCCGCAAGGGCGACAACCTCACCCTGACATTGCCGGTGACGTTCCCCGAGGCGGCGCTCGGTTCGACGGTCAAGGTGCCGACGCTCGACGGACCGCCGGTGACGGTGAAGATCCCGCCGGGCACGACGTCGGGTCGCACCCTGCGCGTGCGCGGCAAGGGCGTGCCACGTCGTGACGGCACCCGCGGTGACCTGCTGGTGACCGTCGAAGTGGCTGTCCCGCAGCGGCTCTCCGACCAGGCCCGCGACGCGCTGACCTCCTACGCCGAGGCGCAGCCGGACGATCCACGCCAGCACTTGACTGCGATGGTGACCGGGCATGAGTGACGGCCCGCTCGCCGACGACGCCCCCGTGTTCGTCATCTCGGTGGCGGCCACCCTGGCCGGGATGCACCCGCAGACGCTGCGGCAGTACGACCGGCTCGGGCTCGTCTCGCCCGGCCGTGCTCCCGGCCGCGGCCGGCGCTACTCAGCGCACGACATCGTGATGCTGCGCGAAGTGCAGCGGCTGTCGCAGGCAGAAGGCATCAACCTCGCCGGGGTCAAGCGCATCCTCGCGCTCGAGGACCAGGTCGCCGCGCTGCGTGCGCGCGTCGCCGAGTTGCAGGCCGACCTCGAGGCCGCCGCGGCCGCGATGGCTCGGCGCGAGCAGGAGGTGCACGCGTCCTACCGCCGCGACCTCGTGCAGGTCAGCCGGCGGGATGTCCTGCCGTGGCGACCGCCGTCACACTGACCCGCAACCACTGATTGATCGAGACCGACGACAACGAAGGCAAAAATAATGGCTGAATACAAGTTGACGACCAAGAGCCAGGAGGCGCTGGCGGCGGCGGTGAAGGCCGCCGCGAGTGCGGGGCATCCGCACGTCGAGCCGGTGCACCTGCTGGTCGCGTTGCTCGACGCCCCGGAAGGCATCGCCCGCCCGCTGCTGCAAGCGGCCGGCGCGGACCCCACCGCGGTCGTGCGCGAGGCGAAGGCGGTCCTCGACCGGATCCCCTCGGCGACCGGCGCGACGGTCGCTGCGCCGGGACTGTCGCGGGCGGCGATGGCTGTCGTCAACGCGGCGGCCGCGGCGGCCAAGTCGCTGAACGACGAATACGTCTCGACCGAGCACCTGCTTGTCGGGCTGGCGAAGGACGGCAGCAGCCAGGTCACCGGACTGCTGCCCACAGCGGACGCACTGCTGGCGGCGTTCGAGAAGGTGCGGGGGAACAAGCGCGTCACGACCGAGGATCCCGAGGCGACTTATCAGGCCCTGGAGAAGTACGGCGTCGACCTCACCGCTCAGGCCCGCGACGGCAAGCTCGACCCGGTGATCGGCCGGGACACCGAGATCCGCCGGGTCGTGCAGGTGCTGTCCCGTCGTACGAAGAACAACCCGGTCCTCATCGGCGAGCCCGGCGTGGGCAAGACCGCCGTCGTCGAAGGCCTCGCCCAGCGCATCGTCGCCGGAGACGTGCCGGAGTCGTTGCGGGGCAAGCGACTCGTCGCTCTCGACCTCGCGGCGATGGTGGCCGGCGCGAAGTATCGCGGGGAGTTCGAGGAGCGGCTCAAGGCAGTGCTCGAGGAGATCCGCGAGAGCGAAGGCCAAGTCGTCACGTTCATCGACGAGATGCACACCATCGTCGGCGCCGGAGCCGCCGAGGGCGCGATGGACGCCGGCAACATGCTCAAGCCGATGCTGGCGCGCGGCGAGCTGCGCATGATCGGGGCCACCACGCTCGACGAGTTCCGCGAGCACATCGAGAAGGACCCAGCACTCGAGCGAAGGTTCCAGCCGGTGTTCGTCGGCGAACCGTCGGTCGAGGACACGATCGCGATCCTGCGCGGGCTCAAGGGGCGATACGAGGCACACCACAAGGTCGAGATCAGCGATGCGGCTCTCGTCGCCGCGGCGACGCTCTCCAACCGCTACATCACCTCGCGGTTCCTGCCCGACAAGGCGATCGACCTCATCGACGAGGCGGCGTCGCGGCTGCGGATGGAGATCGACTCGAAGCCGATCGAGATCGACGAGCTGCAGCGTGCGGTCGACCGCTTGAAGATGGAAGAGCTTGCGCTCGCCAAAGAGAGCGACGCGGCGTCGAAGGCCCGGCTGGACAAGCTGCGGGCCGAGCTCGCGGACAAGCAAGAACAGCTCGACGCTCTCAACGTCCGTTGGGAACGTGAGAAGGGCGGCCTCAACCGGGTCGGTGAGCTCAAGCAACGACTCGACGACCTGCGGACCCAGATGGAGCGCGCGCAACGCGAAGGCGATCTGGAGACGGCGTCCCGACTGCAGTACGCCGACATCCCGGCCGCCGAGCGGGAGCTGGAAGAGGCTGCCGCGCAGACCGAGGAGGACCAGCCGGCCGACCTGATGGTCAAGGAGGAGGTCGGTCCCGACGACATCGCCGAGGTCGTCGGCTCCTGGACCGGCATCCCGGCCGGGCGACTGCTGGAAGGCGAGACGGCCAAGCTGCTGCGGATGGAAGACGAGCTCGCGCATCGCGTGGTCGGGCAACCTGAAGCAGTGCGTGCGGTCGCCGACGCAGTTCGTCGCGCGCGATCCGGCATCAGCGACCCGGACCGGCCGACCGGCTCATTCCTCTTCCTCGGTCCGACCGGTGTCGGCAAGACCGAGCTGGCGAAGGCGTTGGCGGCCTACCTGTTCGACGACGAACGCGCGATGGTGCGGATCGACATGAGCGAGTATGGCGAGAAGCACAGCGTCGCCCGGCTCGTCGGCGCCCCGCCGGGTTACGTCGGCTATGACCAAGGCGGCCAGCTGACCGAAGCGGTCCGGCGGCGGCCCTACTCGGTGATCCTGCTCGACGAGGTCGAGAAGGCCCATCCGGATGTGTTCGACGTGTTGTTGCAGGTGCTCGATGACGGGCGGTTGACCGACGGTCAGGGCCGCACGGTCGACTTCCGCAACGCGATCCTGATCCTCACGTCCAACATCGGGTCGGTGTTCATCAATGACCCGTCGCTGCCGGAGGAGCAGAAACGCGAGGCGGCGATGCGGGCTGCGCGCGAGGCCTTCAAGCCGGAGTTCATCAACCGGCTGGATGACATCGTCGTGTTCCATTCGCTCGGCACCGAGCAGCTGACGGCAATCGTCGACCTCCAGATCGAGCTGCTGCAGCAGCGCCTCCGGGACCGGCGGCTCGAGCTGCTGGTCACCGACGGCGCTCGGGAGTGGCTGGCGATCAACGGCTTCGACCCGGTCTATGGTGCCCGGCCACTGCGCCGGCTCGTGCAGACGGCGATCGGTGACTCGCTCGCCAGGGCGCTGCTGGCCGGCGAGGTCCGCGACGGCGACACGGTCACCGTCGGCGTCGCTGATGACCGCAGCAGGCTGACGATCTCGACCCAGACCCCGGTCACCGCCTGACCGCGCCGGATAGGTTGCGCATGTGAGCGATCGTGACGAGCTGCTGCAGCGCATCAAGGACGACGCCGTCGTGCACGGCAAGGTCGTCCTGTCCTCGGGCAAGGAGGCCGACTACTACGTCGACCTGCGCCGGGTGACACTGGCGAGCAACGCCGCCCCGCTGGTCGGCCGCGTCATGCTCGAGCTCACCGGCGACCTCGACTACGACGCGGTCGGCGGCCTGACCCTCGGGGCCGATCCGGTCGCCGCCGCGATGCTGCACGCAGCGGCCGCCGCCGGACGCAAGCTCGACGCGTTCGTGGTCCGCAAGGAAGGCAAGGCTCACGGCCTGCAACGCCGGATCGAGGGGCCGGACGTCGCCGGCCGTCGCGTCCTCGCGGTCGAGGACACGTCCACGACCGGCGGTTCGGTGCTGACCGCGGTCGAGGCGCTGCGCGAGGCCGGTGCCACCGTGGTCGGCGTCGCGGTCATCGTCGAACGCGGTGCGGCGCCCGCCGTTGCGGCGGCCGGTCTCGACTACCGCGCCGCTTACGGCCTGACCGACCTCGGCCTGGGCGGATAGCGCGTAACCTCCGCGACTGTGAAGCTGATCGTCGTCCTGGTCGCTCTGGGCGTCCCGCTGGCCGCTTACCTGGCCTACCGCAGCTGGCAGCAGGAGCAGAAGCGCAAGGAGCTGCTGCTGCAGTGGGCGACCAGCAATGGCTGGACCTTCACGGAAGAGGACGACAGCTGGTGCGGCCGGTGGAACGGCGCGCCGTTCGGCCTCGGTGACCATCGGCGCGCGCGTGACGTCATCGCCGGCGCCGCGGGGACGCGCACCTTCGTCGCGTTCGACTACAGCTATCAGACCCACAGCTCGGACGGAAAGGGAAACACGACCACGACGACCCATCGCTACGTGGTGACCGCCGTGCGGATGCCGACCGCGCTTCCTGATCTGCAGGTGACGCCGGAGAGCGTCTTCAGCCGCATCGGTCACGTGCTCGGCATGTCCGACATCGAGCTCGAGAGCGAAGACTTCAACCGCCGCTTCCGCGTGCACGGTCCCGATCCGAAGTTCGCCAGTGACGTGTTGAGCCCGCGGACCATGCAGGCGTTGCTGGGCTGCGGCGACGTGAGCTGGCGGATCAACGGCACCGACATCATCGGTTGGTACGACGGGAAGCTCGACCCCACCGGAGTGCAGTCGACGATGGCCACCCTCGGCACGGTGATCGACGGGGTTCCGTCCTTTGTCTGGCACGACCACGGGCTCGACCCGACCACTGCCCAAGGAGAACACGCGTGACCGCACTCTGGATTGTCGTCGCTGTCATCGTCCTGCTCGCGCTGGCCGTCGTCGTCTCTTACAACCGCTTCGTCCGCCAGCGCAACCTCGTGCAGGAGTCGTGGCGGCAGATCGACGTCGAGCTCAAGCGCCGCCACGACCTGATCCCCAACCTCGTCGAGACGGTGAAGGGCTACGCCGCGCAGGAACGCACGGTGCTCACCGCGGTGACGCAGGCACGGACCGCGGCCGTCCAGACGATGCAGGCGTCATCGTCGGGTGTGGCTGCCCAGGCTCAGGCGGAGACGACGCTGGGCCGAGCTCTCGGCGGGCTGTTCGCCGTGGCGGAGAACTACCCCGATCTGAAGAGCTCGCAGAACTTCCTGGCGCTGCAGCAGCAGCTGGCCGAGACCGAGGACCGCATCGCCGCCGGCCGCCGGTTCTACAACGGCAACGTCCGAGCCTTGAACACGCGGGTCGAGGCCTTCCCCTCGTCGGTCATCGCCTCGAGCTTCCACTTCACCAAGGCCGAGTATTTCGAGGTCGACGACGCCGAGCGCGCGCCGGTGGCCGTCGACTTCTCGTCGATCTCCGGCCCGGCGGGCGCCGCGCCCACATCGCCCGGTCAGTCCCCGCCGCAGACCGGGCAGGGCCCGTCGTAGCCGACGGGCAACAGCGCCCCGCAGGTCGGCGTCAGGCACCGCAGCACGTCGGCGGACGCGTCGACCACCACATCGGTCGCCCGCCGCTGGTCAGGCACGCGTAGCTCGACCCGCCGCGGCCGCCGCCGAGCCGCCAGCCAGCGTTCGGCCGTACGCCGGGCAAACGGCACGATCACGCACTCGCCACCGGTCTCGACGATGCGCTGCAGCCGCGACCGGCGCCCGCCGCGGATGACGAGGCACGGTGCATGGGCCTGTCCGTCCCACCAGTCCGGCCTGAAGGCGAGGACCTGGACCCCGGCCAGATGTGCCCCGGCTGCCGCCAGGCGGTCGCGGGTCAGCTCGTCACGAAGAGGCGAGGCCATTGCCATCAGCCGATGATGCGGGTCAGCCGGCTGCAGATCTTGGCGCCACGCCCGACGTAGGTTGACTGACCATGGCAAAGAGCAGCTACCGGACCGCACTCGTCACCGGCGCCTCCAGCGGCATCGGTGAGCAGATCGCCCGAGTCCTCGCCGGCCGTGGTTGCGGCCTGACCCTCGTCGCCCGGCGTACCGAGCGGCTCGACGCTCTCGCCGTCGAACTGCGCGAGCGGGTGCCGGTCGACTGGATCGCGGCAGACCTCGCGACGGAGGACGGGGTCGAGCTGGTCGAGCAGCGGCTCGCCGAGCGTCCCCCTGAGCTGCTGGTCAACAACGCCGGAGTCAGCAGTGGCGGCAACTTCCACGAGCTGCCGGTGGAGGCGGAGGTCGCGGAGGTCCGACTCAACGTGCTGGCGCTCCTGCGGCTGACCCACGCGGTGCTGCCGGCGATGCTGCGGGCCGGACACGGCGGCATCCTCAACGTCAGCAGCATCGCCGGCAACCAGCCGTTGCCCGGCTTCGCCACCTACGGTGCGACCAAGGCGTTCGTGACGTCCTTCACGGAGTCACTCGCGTTCGAGGTGCGCGGCACCGGCGTGCACGTGACTGTCCTCAAGCCCGGCTACACCTACACGGAGATGAGTGCCGGGGCGCCGGACCCCGCATCGCTGCCGGGGCGACTGCTGTGGCTCGACGCCGAGCAGGTGGCGACCGCCGCGGTCGACGCCGTCACGAGTGGCCGGTTGCACTCTGTGCCCGGCGCGACCTGGAAGATCGCCGACGCCGTCACCCAGTCGCTGCCACGGGCATGGGTTCGGACCCTGTCCTCCCGGGTCCGCGCGACCTGACCGGCTAGTCGGCCCTCCGGCTCCGCCGCCCTCGCCGGATCACCTCGAACAGCAACGGGGCGACCGACAGGATCACGACGAGCAGCACGAGCACCTCGATGTGCTTGCGGACGAAGCCGACGTTGCCGAGCCCGTGGCCGAGCAGGACCAGGCCGATGGTCCACACCAGCCCACCCACGATGTTCCACTGCGTGAACGTCCGCACCGGCATCCCCGTGGCTCCCGCCATGGGGTTGAGGAAGGTGCGAACCACGGGCACGAAGCGCGCGAGCACCACGGCGCGAGCGTGGCCGAACCGCTCGAACATGGCCGCCGTGCGTTCGATGTAGTCGGGGCGCAACCAGCGGGACTCGGGCCGGCTGAACAGCCGGGGACCTGCGCGCTGCCCCAGGACATAACCCAGCTGGGCGCCGATGATCGCCCCGACCGGCGCCAGCACGAGCAGTGCAGGCAGGGAGAGGTGGAGGTGCAGGGAGTTGCCCGCGACCGTCGCATAGCCGGCGACGAACAGAAGCGAGTCGCCGGGGAGGAAGAAGCCCAGCAGCAGTCCGGTCTCGG
The DNA here is from genome assembly GCA_030840545.1 of Frankiaceae bacterium. Taxonomy (GTDB): domain Bacteria; phylum Actinomycetota; class Actinomycetes; order JAFAQI01; family JAFAQI01; genus JAFAQI01. The sequence continues at coordinate 10,627 of JAVEEH010000121.1, forward strand.
CGAACAGGATCGCGCCGACCCCGATGACGCCGAGGATGTCGATGAGGTGCTGAGCGGAGATTGAACTCAGCAGAGCCTGGTTGACCTGCACGACGACCGACCCTAGCGGCTGGGCATACTGCCAGCGACAGCTCGTCTCGAAGGAGCAGTGCCATGCCGATCGCCAGTCCTGAGGTCTACGCCGAGATGCTCGACCGGGCAAAGGCCGGCGGCTTTGCCTACCCGGCCATCAACGTCTCGTCGTCACAGACGCTCAACGCGGCGCTGCGGGGCTTTGCCGAGGCCGAGAGCGACGGCATCGTCCAGGTGTCCTGGGGAGGGGGGGAGTTTCTCTCCGGAACCACCGTCAAGAACATGGTGGACGGCGCGGTCGCACTTGCCGCGTTCGCGCGCGTGGTCGCCAAGAACTACCCCGTGACCGTCGCCCTGCACACCGACCACTGCCCGCCGGACCGGCTCGATGGCTTCGTGCGCCCGCTGCTCCAGCTCTCCATCGATCGAGTCAAGAACGGCGCGGAGCCCATCTTCCAGTCCCACATGTGGGACGGCTCCGGCATCGACCTGGAGGAGAACCTCAAGATCGCGGACGAGCTGCTCCAGATGTCCGTCCAGGCGCACACCGTGCTCGAGCTCGAGATCGGCGTTGTCGGCGGCGAGGAGGACGGCGTCTCGAACGAGATGAACGAGAAGCTCTACACCTCTCCGAAAGACATGGAGCGCGTCGTCGAGGTGCTCGGCGCACCGGGCGAGCGCGGCCGTTATCTGCTCGCTGCCGTCTTCGGCAACGTGCACGGCGTCTACAAGCCCGGCGCGGTCAAGCTCAAGCCGTCGATCCTCAGGGAGGGCCAGGAGCATGTCGGCAAGAAGCTCGGCCGGACCAACCCCTTCGACCTGGTCTTCCACGGCGGCAGCGGGTCGGCACTCGACGAGATCCACGAGACGCTCGGTTACGGCGTCGTGAAGATGAACATCGACACCGACACGCAGTACGCCTTCACCCGGCCGGTCGCCGATCACATGTTCAAGAACTACGACGGCGTGCTGAAGGTCGACGGTGATGTCGGCAGCAAGAAGGCCTACGACCCGCGTGCCTACGGCAAAGCCGCTGAGACCGGGATGTCGGCTCGCGTCGTCGAGGCATGCGCCGATCTGCGGAGCACCGGCCAGCGGATCCGCTGACTCAGACTGCGGACAGCCGTACGAACGGCGCGGTTCGTGGGACCGGCACGGTCCGAGCCGCGATCCAGCCGGGCAGGTCGCCGGCCGGCATCGGCCGGGCCACGTGGTAGCCCTGCAGGCGCGTGCAACCGATCTCTGCCACCGATCGCTCGGCGGCTTCGTCCTCGATCCCCTCGGCGACCGTCTCCAGGCCTAGGTGCTGGCTCATGCTGACGATCGCCCGCACGATGGCGGTGTTGCTGCGTCCGTCGGCGTCGGTCCGCAGGAAGGACTTGTCGATCTTCACCTCGTGCACGGGCAGCTCATTGAGATAGGCCAGCGACGAGTAACCCGTGCCGAAGTCGTCGACAGACAGCCGGACTCCCAGAGCTGCGAGCCGGTCCAGCAGCGGGAGGGTGCGGGCCGGGTCGCTCATCAGGTGGGACTCGGTGATCTCGATCGTGAGAGCACTCGGCTCGAGCCGGTAGGTGTGCAGCAGATGCGCGATCCGCTCGGCCAGAGAAGCGTCGAGGAGGTTGCGCATGGACGCGTTGACGGAGACGTTGACCTCGAGGCCGCAGTCCCGCCATTCGGCGAGCTGCGCGACCGCGTTGTCCAGCACCCACTGGGTCAGCTCGCCGATCGCGCCGGACTGCTCGGCGATCGGCACGAACTCGACCGGCGGCACGAGTCCGTACTCGGGATGCTGCCAGCGGATGAGAGCTTCCGCACCGACGATGGCGCCGGTGGCGATGTCCACCTGCGGTTGGTAGTAGAGCACCATCTCGTCGTTCTCGATGGCGCTGCGCAGCCTGCTGGCCAGTGCCAACCGGCGCGGCGAGTACTCGTCCCGCTCGCTGTCATAGATTTCGACGCCGCTGCGCGCGCTCTTGGCGGCGTACATAGCGGTGTCGGCGCGCTTGAGCAGCACGCTGTCGTTGGTGCCGTGCTCCGGGCCGACCGCGATGCCGATGCTGGCGTCCACGTCCACGCTGACGCCGTCCAGCGTGCACGGTGCAGCGATGGCCGCTCGGATCCGCTGGGCCAGCTCGAGTGCGCCCGCCGTGTCGAGTCCCGGGATGAGCAGCGCAAACTCGTCACCGCCGAGTCGCGCGACCGTCGCGATCGCCGGTGCAGTCTCGGCGATCCGCGCTGCAATCTCACGGATCAACAGGTCACCGTGGTGATGCCCGAGCGTGTCGTTGATCTCCTTGAACCGGTCCAGGTCGGTGAGCATCACTGCGACGGCCGGGCGCGGGGCTGTCAATGCCTGCCGGAGCCGGCTCTGGAAGCACTGCCGGTTGGCCAGTCCTGTGAGTGCGTCGTGCAGTGAGTCGTGGGTCAGCCGGTCGAGCAGCCGGCTGTTGTCCAGGACGCTCGACACCTGGGCGGCGACGGTCTGGAACAGCCGGGCGTCGTCGGTGGTGAACGACGCCACGTCGCCTTGCCGGTCGGCGACGAACAACGCCCCCCGCACCTGCCCGTCGAGGCGCAGGGGGGCAAGGGCAGCGTCGCGGAAGCCCCGCCCCTCGACGAATGCCTGCTCCACCGGTGACCGGCTCGACCGGCCGATGACGACCACCTCGCCGTCGTCGACGACGCGGGCGAACGGACCGTCGGTCGGTCCCTCGACATACCGCTGTGTGTGCAGGGTCCCGTCGACGCCGGTCCAGCGCAGCACCGGTGGCTCACCGGCGCTCGATCCCATGAGCAGCAGCCCGGCGGTATCGGCCCGCAGGATCCCGCGGGTTCGGTCGAGGATGTCCCGGATCCGGTGGTCGGTCGTCGTCGTCTGGTTGAGCCCGCTGGTGAACTGGTAGAGCATCTCCAGCCCGGAGTGCCGTTGCCGCAGCGCAACGTAGGCCCGGTAGACGGCGCCGGCAGCGAGCAGCATGACGATCATCGGCAACGCCACGCTGGAGTTGCTCCGAAGCGCCGTCGTCAGCACGAGGGCGATCGATGTGTTGACAACGATGGCGAAGGTGCCCGAGCGCAAGAACGACATGAGGATCGCGGAGTCGAGCTCGCCGACGCTCAGGCGCACCGCGGCCGACACCGCGAGCATGCTGGCAACCGACGAGGCCATGACCGCCACGAGCGCCGCCGGGGCTGCACTCATCGGTCCCGCGGCTGCATGTTGTGGCAACGCCAGGAAGATCGTGAGAGCCAGCGATGCCTCGAGTGACTGCAGCGCCACGTTGAACGCCAGCTTGTGCGGCGGCTGCTTGCGGGAGCAGGCAAGGGCGATCCCGCCGCCGACGACCCTGGCTACCACGAGCAAGGGGGACGGGCAGAAGAACAGGCCCATCACCAGCGGCACTTCGCTGAGCGACATCGAGTAGGCCTGGCCGGCCCACTCCAGATGGATGGGCACCACCTCGACCAGCCAGAACGCGAAGCCGAGCAGCACGGCCCAGCGCAGGAAGCTCGCGGACACCGCGAAGTGCGGGCCGGTCATCACCAGGTTGAGGCCGGCGGCGCCACCCGCCATCAGCCCCGCCATGGCAGCAACAGGCGCGGGCGCTGCTCGTCCTGAGCGCGTCCGGTGCTCGCGTTGCGTTGCCATGGTTTCCCTCGCCGCGTCCACGGCCACGGTGGCCATTGCGCACATACGACTGGTGTTGAAATCGGCTGGTTGGTCTCAGCAGCGCATAGTCACTACGGACTATCTGCTCAGTTCCAGCCGTCGGAGGACCAGGTCGAACCTGACCAGGTCGCGCTCGACCAGGTGGCGCTCGACCAGGTGGCACCGGACCAGGTGGCACCGGACCAGGTCGCCCCGGACCAGGTCGCCCCGGACCAGGTGGCGCCCGACCACGTCGCACCGTTGTAGGTCCCGCCGCTCCAGGTCGCCGCCGACTCCTCGGCGGGCGCGATCGTGCCAGGCACCCACGGGTTGCCGAAGATGTCCTGCTCCCCGGTCAGGACGACTCCGTTGCTGGCGACGTGTGAGTTGCCGCGGGAGAGCTCCAGCGAGCCCAGGCCGGTTGCCGGGGCGTAGGTCTGCGCGAACTCCTTGTCCACGCTGCCCGCGGTCGCGCTCGCCGCATCGACCAGACCGGCGCCGACGAAGTTGGCGCGGTCGGTCGCGATCGAGCCGGCCGTCTTCTTCAGCAGCTTCTTGGCGCGGTCGGGCGTGAGGTTCGGCCGGACCGACAGCACGTCGGCCACGACACCGGACACGACCGCCGCGGCCTGGGACGTCCCGCTGCCGCGGAAGAACCGGTCACCGACGCGAGCATTGGGGGAGTTGGTGTCCAGGTAGGAGCCGGGCACCCGCAGGCCGACGAGGTAGGACCCCGGCGCGACGACGTCGGCGTGCCGGTCAGTGTTGCCCCGGCTCGAGAACGGCGAGACGACGTCGTCCGAGGTGTTGATGGTGCCGAGCGGGTCCTCGGACCCGACCGCGATGACGTAGGGGTCGATCGCCGGGTCGGCGACCGTCTTGTTGGCCGCCCCGTCGTTTCCGACCGCCGCGACGACGACGATGCCGTGGCGCCAGGCGGCCTCGGCGGCGTGGGCCAAGGGGTCGAGCAGGTAGGACTGAGTCGTGTCCGTGCCGAGTGAGATGTTGAGGACGCGGATGTTCATGCCCGGGTCGTGGGCGTGCTGAGTCACCCAGTCGATGCCGGCGATGATCTGGGAGACGTCGACGGCGCCGTTGGCGGCGCCGACCTTGACGCTGACGATGCGCGCACCGGGTGCCACGCCCTTGAACCCGCCGGCGGTGCCGTCATTGCCGGCGATGATGCCCGCCATTGCCGTCCCGTGGCCGTAGCCGTCGACGAAGGCGCTGCTCGGGCTCTGGGAGTCGAAGGACAGATCCGGCCCGTAGACCACCTTGTTGCTCGCATCCAGGCCCTGGACCGGGGTCACGCCGCTGTCGAGCACGGCGACATCGACGCCCGCACCCGTTGCCCCGACTGACCACGCCTGCGGCGCCCTGACTACCTGCTCCACCGACGCCATGTCGGGCAGCGTGGGCTGTCCGTCCGGACTCACCGAGGGGTCAGCGAACCACGGGCTCACGCCGACGCCGATCACTCGCCCTGGGGCGAACGATCGATGGATGGCGACGCTGACCCCGGAGGTCGCGACGGCAGCAGCCAAGACCGCAATACCGGCGGACCGGCGCAGGGCGCGCCGGTCGGGGAGGGCCACTGCATTCCAGGTGATGCCACGGGCAGCCATGGGATGCCGCCTTTCGAGGTCGGGTCAGTCGGCGTTGTCCTGTCTTTCTTCGGCATTTCGGGCGGGTCTACTCGATGGCTACTAGTAGTCAGAAAGTGCTTAAGTCCGTCAGCCCAAGGGCGTTGCTCCAGATGGCGGACACGCATCGACGCCGGCGCAGCACGTGCTCGCTCGTGCATGCTCACGGCATGGCGCCGGGGCCTCGTCCCGCCGACCCGACGTGACTACGTGGACGGCGGCGCCCAGGTCGCGGTCGCCTCGTCCAGGAAGTCCCGGACGATGGACAGATATCGGGCCTCTTCCTCGGCGAACAGCATGTGCGCCGAGTTCTCGAACACGGTGAACCGTGCGTCCGGCAGCCGGTCGGCCATGTCGGCACCGGCTTCGACACAACAGGTCCGGTCGTGGCGCCCGGAGAGCACGAGCGTCGGCTGCGTGACCGCTGCCAGCTGGTCCTCGACGTCGAGACCGCCGTAGTCCTGGGTCGCGAAGTGACGCATGACGTCCGGGGC
>JAVEEH010000154.1 GCA_030840545.1 Frankiaceae bacterium
CAGCCAGGTCCAAGTGGTCGAGGTCGAGACGCCGGCCGGTCTCGCGCGCGCCCACGTCAGCGGCTCAGGGGGCTCCGGGCTCCTCGTGTTGGGCCACGGAGCAGGTGGTGGTGTGACGGCGGCCGACCTCGTGGCGGTCAGCGACGCCGCCGGTGCGGCCGGCTGGCTGGTGGCGCGGGTCGAGCAGCCCTACCGCGTGCAGGGCCGCCGGGCGCCGCCTCGCGCGCCAGTACTCGACGCGGCGTGGACCGCGGTGGTCGAGCAGCTTCGGGCCACGCGTCCCGGCCCGCTCGTGACCGGCGGGCGCAGCAGCGGCGCCCGGGTTGCCTGCCGCACGGCGGCGGCCCTGGGGGTGGCTGCTGTCGTCTGTCTCGCCTTCCCCCTCCGGCCCCCGCGTCGACCCGACGTGACGCGCGCCGACGAGCTGGGCCTGGTGGGCGACCGCCCGCTGCTCGTCGTCCAGGGGGAGCGTGACCCCTTCGGTGCGCCCGGGGACTTCCCCGCCGGGGTCTCGGTGGTCGCGGTGGCGGGCGACCATGCCCTGCGTCGTACTGCGCCCGTTGCGGCCGCCGTGCTCGACTGGCTGGCCGGTCAGCGGCTGGCATAGACCCTTTCGGCGACCGCCGCCGGCAGCCGCGCGTCGCCGATCTCGCTGCGCAGCAGCAGGTCTCCGCCATCAGCGCCCACGACGGTGACCGGGTGTCCCGGCATGAGCAGCTGGCGCTCGAGCGACACCATCGCAGCGGGCTGTGCCTCGATCTCCTCGTCGATGCGTCGTACGACGGCGATCTCGCCCATCGCCAGCGCGGTCAGCGCCACCTGGTCCCGGGTGTCGACGCGGTTGACCGAGCCGGGGATCGGGTTGCCGTGCGGGCAGGTCCCCGGGTCACCGAGCAGCTCGACCAGGTAGGGCTCGAGGGTCTCGCTGATCGCATGCTCGAGCCGGTGTGCCTCCTCGTGCACCTGGTGCCACGGCACCTTGAGCACGTCGACGAGCAGCCGCTCGGCGAGCCGGTGCCGGCGCATGACCGCCGTCGCGGCGACGAGACCACGGTCGGTGAGGCGAAGCACCCGCTGGTCGTCGAGGGTCAGGTAGCCCTCGCGGACGAGTCGGGCCACGGTTTCGGACACGGTGGGAGCGGAGACCCCCAGGCGCTCGACCAGGCGTGCGCGCATCGGCGGGATGCCCGACTCCTCGAGCTCGAAGATGGTCTCCAAGTAGTCCTCGACTGCAGGGGACCGTTCGCTCACAAGGGAATCGTAGGCGCGGGGGCGGCGTTGCAGCGGTCGTGACCGGGACGAGCGTGCTGAGCGAGCGCCCGGCGACGCGAGGGCTGCTGTCTGCAATACCATCCGGCCCCATGGCGGAGGAAACGCTCGAGCAGCGCAGCGCGCGCTTCGAACAGACGGCGATGCCGTTCCTCGACCAGCTCTACTCCGCCGCCCTGCGCATGACCCGCAACCCGGCCGACGCCGAGGACCTGGTCCAAGAGACGTTCGTCAAGGCGTTCGCGGCGTTCCACCAGTTCCAGGAAGGCACCAACCTCAAGGCGTGGCTCTACCGCATCCTCACCAACACGTTCATCAACACCTACCGCAAGAAGCAGCGGGAGCCGCAGCAGTCCGGCGGTGAGGACGTCACCGACTGGCAGCTCGCGGCAGCCGAGTCGCACACGTCGAGCGGGTTGAAGTCCGCAGAGGCCGAGGCGCTCGAGCACCTTCCCGACTCTGACGTGAAGGAAGCACTGCAGTCGCTGCCGGAGGACTTCCGTATGGCCGTCTATCTCGCCGACGTCGAAGGCTTCGCCTACAAGGAGATCGCCGACATCATGGGGACGCCCATCGGCACCGTGATGTCGCGACTGCACCGAGGTCGTCGAGCACTGCGCAAGGCACTGGAGCAGTACGCCCTTGACCGTGGCTACATCCGTCCGGAACAGTCCTTGGCAGAACGTGAGGCTGAGTGATGAGCTGCGGCAACCCGCACGAGGTGGACTGCACCGAAGTCATCGAACAGGTCTACCTCTACCTCGACGGTGAGATCGACGACGCCGCCCGGCACAAGGTGCGCGAACATCTCGACGAGTGCGCACCGTGCCTGCGTCAGTTCGGTCTCGAGCAGGACGTGAAGGCACTCGTCGCTCGATGTTGCGGCGGCGACACCGCGCCGGACGGGCTGAAGCAGCGACTCATCGTGCGACTGCAGGAAGTCCGAATCGAGCTCAGCACGATTGAGTATCGAGCCGACTAGTGGCGAGTTGGCTGGTGACCGGCGGAGCCGGTTACATCGGGGCGCATGTTGTTCGGGCTCTCGAGGAGCAGGGCGAGCATGCTGTCGTCCTCGACGACCTGTCGACCGGTGAACGCGACCGGGTGCCCGCCAGCGCCGACTTCGTGCATGGCAGCGTGGCCGATGTCGAGCTCGTGCGTCGTACCCTGCGCGACCGCGACGTCGAGGGCGTCATCCACATCGCGGCGAAGAAGCAGGTCGGTGAGTCTGTCGACGAGCCGCTCACCTACTACCGCGAGAACGTGACCGGGATCCAGGCTCTGCTGGATGCGGTCGTCGCCGAAGACGTCCGGTCGTTCGTCTTCTCCTCCAGCTGTGCGACCTATGGCATGCCGGACACCGGCACCGTCGACGAGGACGCTGACACCCGCCCGCTCAGCCCGTACGGCACGACGAAGCTCATGGGGGAGTGGATGTGCCGTGATGTCGCCGCTGCCACGGGTCTGCGGGTCGTCGCGTTGCGCTATTTCAACGTCGCCGGCGCCGCCACCCCCGAGCTCGGCGACCCGGGCGTGTTCAACTTGATCCCACTGGCGTTCCGGGAGCTCGACGCGGGTGAGCGTCCGAAGCTGTTCGGCAACGACTACCCGACGCCGGACGGCACCTGCATCCGTGACTACGTGCACGTCGCGGACATCGCCGATGCCCACGTCGCGGCATTGCGGGATCTGGCCGGCTCCGCCGGAAAGGAGCCCTTCCGCGTCTTCAACGTCGGCCGGGGAGAGGGCTCCAGCGTCCTCGAGGTGCTCGGGGTCGTGGGTGAGGTCACCGGCCTGGACGCAACCCCGCTCGTCGTCGACCGTCGCCCGGGCGACCCGGCGCGCATCGTCGGGCGGGTCGACCGCATCGGCACCGCGCTCGGCTGGTCAGCCCGCTATGACCTGCACGACATGGTCGAGAGCGCCTGGGCCGGCTGGCAGCTGCGCCGCAGCCCGGCGCCCACGCCTTAGGCGTTAGGCGTTCGGGCTCTGCTTTCTGGGCCCGACCCGCTTATGCGTTCGGGCGGCGACCGTGGTTGGCCTTGCTCTTCTTGCGGGCGCGACGCTTACGAGCCTTCTTCGCCATCGGGTGCCACCATCGCTCTCGCTCAGTTGTCAGACGATGAGCACGCTATAGCGTTCTCAGCGTCTGACAACTCGTGGGGCTGGCGGCGGCGGAGCATGCCGACGGCGATGAGCTCGCCGAGCCCCGCCGCCACGAGGACGTCACCGGGGCTGACGACCTCGGGCCGCACCGGCAGCGGCACCGGGATCACGTCGCCGAGCTCCCGCCAGGTGCTGCCGAGCCCGGCGATCTCGTGGCGGGGGTCGCGACCGGACGCGATGTCGACGATCGGGACCCCCGCATGCAGGGCCGCGACGATCGACACGGGCATCGCGCCGTTGGCGGCCACCACGACCGCGTTGCCGATCAGGCCGAGCGTCACCAGGGGTACGCCGGCGATCCGCAGGTTGAACGCGCAGAACAGAGCCGCGCAGGCGGCCGATGCGGCCAGTCCGACCACGTAGGCCTTGCTCGGGTCGGCCGCGCCGACCAGGCCGACGAAGGCACCGCCACTCTGCGCGAGCACCGCGGCGATGACGAAGCGTCGTCGCCGCAACCGCAGCGAGGTCAGGCCTGCCCAGTCGCCGCCGAGCGCATAACCCACGGCGACGGCGCCCACCAGGGCGACAAGAGCGAGACCCACGCTTGTAGTCTGCGCATCCGCCGGCCGCTTTGCCGGGAAGGGGCCATCACCGCGTGTTCGAGTCGCTGCTTGTCGCCAACCGGGGCGAGATCGCCCGGCGCATCATCCGCACCGCGTCGGGGATGGGCCTGCGCACCATCGCGGTGCACTCGGAGGCGGATGCCGACCTCCCGTTCGTCCGTGCGGCCGACGACGCGGTTCTGCTCGGGCCGCCCCCGCCGGCGGAGTCCTATCTCGACGCGCAGCGGGTGCTCGAAGCAGCAGCGCGATGCGGCGCATCGGCCATCCACCCCGGTTACGGCTTTCTCGCCGAGAGCGCCACGTTTGCCCAGGCGGTGATCGACGCGGGCCTCGTGTGGGTCGGCCCGTCCCCCGACGCGATCGACGCGATGGGCGACAAGGTCAAGGCCCGCAATCGGATGAGCGCCGCCGGCGTGCCGGTCGCGGCCGGCACCGAGGAGCCCGTCCAGGACGTCGACGCCGCACTCGCCGCCGCCGCGACGATCGGCTATCCGTTGATGGTGAAGGCCGCAGCCGGCGGTGGCGGCATCGGCATGGGCGTCGCCCGCGACGACGCCGAGTTGCGGGCGGCGTTCGAGACGGCGACGTCGCGAGCGCAGCGGTTCTTCGCGAACCCCGCGATCCTGTTGGAGCGATACATCGAGGGCGCTCGCCACGTCGAGGTGCAGGTGCTCGGTCTCGCCGACGGGCACGTGGTGGCGCTCGGTGAGCGGGACTGCTCGGTGCAGCGCCGGCATCAGAAGGTCGCCGAGGAGACCCCTTCGCCGGGCGTCACGCCGGCGCTGCGGGCGCGGATGCTGGAGGGCGCCGTCCGCGCGGCCGAAGCGGTCGGCTATCGCAACGCCGGCACCGTCGAGTGCCTCGTCGATCCGGTGACGCAGGACTACGTCTTCCTCGAGATGAACACTCGCCTGCAGGTGGAGCACCCCGTCACCGAGCTGGTGACGGGGGTCGACCTCGTGCAGGAGCAGCTGCTGATCGCCGCGGGCGATCCACCGGCGGCTGACCTGGACGCCGTCGAGCCGACGGGGCACGCTGTCGAGCTGCGGGTCTATGCGGAGGATCCGCGCAGATTCCTGCCCTCGCCCGGGCACATCGATGTGTGGGACGAGCCGGCCGGTGAGGGCGTGCGGGTCGACAGCGGCTATGCCGCCGGCAACACGGTGACGCCGTTCTACGACCCGCTGCTGGCGAAGCTCTGCACCTGGGGGCCGGACCGCGACGTTGCGCTCGACCGTGCCAGGGCGGCAGTGGCGGCGTTCCGTATCGAGGGCCTCAAGACCAACCTGCCGTTCTTCGCTGAGCTGCTCGCCGATCCCGCCTTCGCCGGCGGCGACTACGACACCGGGCTGATCGACCGGATGCGTCGTTGACCGGCGTCCTCGTCGGCGTCCTTCTCCTCGTGGCCATCGTCCTGGCGGTCGCGCTCACGCATGTCGTCGCGACCTCGCGGTCGGCCACCCACCAGCCGGGGCAGCCGGACGGTCTGAGCGACGAGGTCGTCACCGGTCTCATGGCCGAGCTGCGCAAGTGGCAGGCCGAGGCGGCCCACTGGAAGGCGACCGCCGAGCGGCTGCAGCGGGAGCTCGACCAGCGCCAGTGATTGGATGGGCGCCTCCCGACGGCGTGGTCGACATTCTGGAGGAACCGTGGCCGAGGAAGTCCGGGCCGAGATGGTGGCCAACGTCTGGAAGGTCGTCGTCACGGCCGGTGACACCGTGGCCGACGGGGACACCCTTGTCATCCTTGAGTCGATGAAGATGGAGATTCCGGTGCTCGCAGAGTCGGCGGGGACGGTTCAGGAGCTACGGGTCAACGAGGGTGATGTGGTCCAAGAGGGTGACGTCATAGCCGTCATCGGCTGACCGGATGGGCTATTCGGCCCACGGATTCGCCCGAGCGGGTCAAGCCAGCCGAGTTCCCGGCCGAACTATCCATCGTGACCTCGACTCTCACGATCGAGCCGTTCCTGCGCGCACTCGTCGAGTGCGGTGGTTCCGACCTGCATTGCAAGGTCGGTTCCCCGCCCCGGGTGCGGATGGACGGCCGCCTGCGCAAGCTCCAGACCCGTGACCTCACGGCGGCCGACACCGAGCAGATGGTGCGCGAGGTCCTGCGCGCCGATCTGGTCGAGGAGTTCGAGCGGAGCAACGAAGCCGACTTCGCCTATTCGCTGCCCGGCGTAGGCCGGTTCCGGGTCAACGCCTTCCGCTCGCGGGGGTCGGCCGGCCTGGTCTTCCGGCGCGTCTCCGTCGGTGCCATCCCGCTCGACGAGCTCGGCCTGCCTCCGGTGATCGCGAACCTCGCGCTCGAGCCGCGCGGGCTCGTGCTCGTCACCGGGCCGACCGGCTCGGGC
>JAVEEH010000172.1 GCA_030840545.1 Frankiaceae bacterium
CCTGGTCTTCCGGCGCGTCTCCGTCGGTGCCATCCCGCTCGACGAGCTCGGCCTGCCTCCGGTGATCGCGAACCTCGCGCTCGAGCCGCGCGGGCTCGTGCTCGTCACCGGGCCGACCGGCTCGGGCAAGACGACCACGCTCGCGGGCATGGTCGACCACATCAACTCCAACCGCGAGACCCACGTGGTCACGATCGAGGACCCCATCGAGGTCTTGCACTTCGACAAGCTCGCGATGATCAACCAGCGCGAGGTGCGGGTCGACACCGACGACTTCTCCACCGCGCTGCGCGCGGCGATGCGGCAGGACCCCGACGTCATCCTCGTCGGCGAGATGCGTGACGTGGAGACGGTGCGCGCAGCCCTGGCGGCCTCCGAGACCGGTCACTTCGTCATGTCCACGCTGCACACCACGGACGCCCAGGAGACCATCAACCGCGTCATCGACTTCTTCCCCCCACACGAGCAGAAGCAGGTGCGACTGTCGCTGGCGAGCGCGCTGCGCGGCATCATCTGCCAGCGCCTCGTGCCGCGGGCGGACGGCGAAGGCCGTTGCGTCGCGATGGAGGTCTGCGTCAACACCGGGCGGGTGGCGGAGGCCATCGCCGACCCGGACAAGACCTCGACGATGAACGTGCTGATCGGCGACGGCGGCTTCTACGGCATGCAGACGTTCGACCAGCATCTGGTCGCCCTCATCCGGGACGGCGTCATCACCCTTGACGCTGCCATGGCCGCCTCCAGCAACCCGCACGACCTCACGGTCGAGCTGCGCCGCCTCGGCCTCGTCGCCTGACGCCACTCAGCCCGGACAGCGGGGGCGGTTGGACGGGCCCCTCGGGCTGTCCGTAGGCTTGGCCTGCCAACATCCACACGCCCGGTCGGGTCGCCAAATCCTGCCCCTGGCCAGCACGGGCTCGATGCACGAGGCAGGAGCTGGGGGATCCACGTACTCCGGCCGTGACGGCAGCCTTGCCGGCCCGGCCTAGGGGTGAAGCCACCGAAAGGTGGCCGGGCACGCTCCTCCGCCCGAACCCGACAGCTAACCCCGCCGGCGGTGGAGGGCTTCGTCGTGCGGGTTCGTTCCCTGACCAGCCGTGTGCTGCGCCGCGCCGTGCGCCACACCCGCTGGCTCCCGGTGCTTGCTGCCATCGCCCTGATCTCGCCGCTGCCGACCGCGACCGCGTCGTCTGCGATCACCGTCACCCAGGTGCGGCTGGCCGCTCCGGCCAACGTCAGCCGCGGCGCTCCCGCGCAGCTCGGGGCGCGGCTGACCCTGCACGGGCTCCCGCTCATCCGGCGTCAGGTCGAGTTCGTGTCCCGCCCGGTCGGGGCCAAGGCCTGGCATCCGCTCGGCTCGGTGGCAACCGGCTTCGGCGGCTGGGCCTGGCTCCCGGTTGCCGCCGTCGACGCGCCGACGGAGTTCGGCGCCTACGACGCGGGAGTGGGCAGCCTGGCCTCATCGCGGATCGCATCGGCCACCGTGCACGTCATCGACATGACCGCCTCCGTGCCGGCGCGCGTCACCGACAACCACCCGGCCCGGCTCGCCGGCCGGCTCACCGAGGACGGTCACGGCCTCGGCGCGATGCGGGTGCACTTCATGTTCCGGCAGTCCAGTGGCCAGGCCTGGCACTCCCCGCGGTGGGCCCGCGCCGACCCGGCGGGCTGGGCCAAGGTCTCGGCCATGTTCCACAAGTCCTTCCAGGTGGCGGTCCGGTTCGAAGGCGGCAGCGGCCTGGCCCCGTCACCGTTGGCCGTAGCCCGGGTCCGCGTCGTGCGCCCGGCGCCGAAGCCCAGCGCCCGGTTCGTCTTCCCGTTCCTGCACCCCTCGGTCGCGGTGTCGCAGGGTGAGTGGACGCAGGACGACGGCGTCGACATCCGCGCGGACGGCAACGCCTGTGGCTCCGGTGCGGTGCTCGTGGCAGTGGGCGACGGGGTCGTCGTACAGGAGGGGATCAGCGGCTTCGGGCCGACCGCACCGGTCCTCAAGATGACCAGCGGCGTGTTCAGCGGTCGCTATGTCTACTACGGCCACACGTCGCACAACTTCGTCCACGTCGGTGACCACGTGCGGGCCGGCCAGCGGGTGACCGAGATCGGCTGCGGCACCGTCGGCTACTCGAGCGGACCCCATCTGGAGATCGGCGTCGGGGTGCCCGGCGGTCCCACCTGCTGCCCGGCCTACCACGCGACGAGTGCCGAGATCTACCGACAGCTGGTGGCGTCGGACTCGAGTTGACGAGGCCGTGCCGCGGGTTCGCGGCAGCCGGACTGGTCGTGGTCCTGGCAACGGGATGCACGTCGCCGTCGCCTCCCATGGCCCGGCCCACGCCGTCCGCACCACCGGCGACGACGACCGCCCCGCCGTCGCCCACCGCACCACCGGCGGTCAAGCACCGGCCGCCTGCGGTGCCGGTGCTCAAACCGCCGTCGGATGCTCGCCTGCTCACCCTGGTGCACACGATCTACGGCGCCATCTCACCGAAGTCCGTCGTCGCTGCCCCGAACGGGCTGGTTTTCGCGCAGAACATGATGTATCGCCACACCGTCACCGTCTATGCACGCGACGGCCGGCTGCGAAAGACGATCCCCGACGCCGTCGACCTGGCGAAGTTCGGCGTGAGCGGGCACCCCGGCACGTCGAACGGCGCGCCGGTGGAAGCGGCGTTCAGCCCGCACGGGCGCTACGTCTACGTCTCCAACTACTCGATGTACGGCGCCGGCTTCGGGCCCGAGGGCAGCGACGCATGCACTCCACGGTCGGCAGCAGCAAAGGGCGTGTCCCCGAGCTTCGTCTACCGCATCGGGGTCAAGTCGCTGCGCATCGATGCCGTCTACCAGGTCGGCATCGTGCCGAAGTTTCTCGCCGTCACGCCGGACAACAAGTACCTGCTCGTCAGCAACTGGTGCTCTTACTCCGTCAGTGTCGTGTCGCTGCGGACCGGCCGCGAGGTCAAGCAGGTCTACATCGGTCCGTTCCCGCGCGGCATCGCGGTGACGAACGACTCCAGGACTGCCTACATCGGGGTGATGGGCGGCACCTCACTCGCGGTGCTCGACCTGCGCACTCTCAAGGTCAAGCGATCGATCTTCGTCGGCAAGGGTCCGCGCCAGGTCCTGCTCGGTCCGCGCGACACGTTCCTCTACGTGAGCCTGAACGGCGAGTCGTCGGTGCTGAAGGTCGCGCGGCGCAGCGGACGGATCGTCGGTCGCGCGTTCACCGGTCGGGATCCGCGCAGCATGGCCCTCGCGCCCGACGGCCGCACCCTCTACGTCGTCAACTACATCTCCAACACCGTCACCGAGGTGCGCACGAGCGACATGCTGACGTTGCAGACGCTGTCCACCGGTCACAACCCGATCGGCATCACCTACAACCCGAGGCGCAACCGCGTGTGGGTCGCGGTCTACACCGGGGAGATCCTGGTCTTCGACGCTCGCTGAGCCTCACGACGGGGGACGCCGGAGTCGCCGGCGGCACAATGGACACGTGCCGACCATGGACGAGCTGCTGGCCGAGCACGGCGTGGTTGGCGCCGATGCCGACCACCTGCACCGGCTCGTCGCCGACTGGCAGCTGCTCGCCGACCTGTCCTTCGCCGACCTGACCCTCTTCGTCCCCAGCCGGGTCGACCGCTACGTCGCGGTTGCTCAGATGCGGCCCACCACCGGTCCGACCGCCTACCAGGACGACGTCGTCGGCATGACCACCACCGCGACGGCGCGCCCGCAGCTCGCCGTCGCCGTGCTCGAGCGACGGATCTGCCGCGAGGGTGACCCGGTGTGGCTCGCCGCCGTGCCGGTGCGGGAGGAGGCGATCCCGGTCGTCCGCGACGGCCGGGTGATCGCCGTCGTGGCCCGGGACACCAACCTCGCGGCCGCCCGCACGCCGAGCCGGCTCGAGATCGCCTACCTCAACAGCGCGTCCGAGCTCGCGCAGATGCTGGCCGAGGGCCGCTGGCCCTATCCCGGCGAGACGGGGTCGGACGACGGCAGCGGCCCCCGGGTGGGCGACGGCCTGGTGCAGCTCGACGCGGACGGCAGCGTCGCCTACGCGAGCCCCAACGCGTTGTCGGCCTACCGACGCCTCGGACATCTCGGCGACCTGATCGGGCTGCAGCTCGCCGAGGTGACCGCCGGCCTCACCCCGCTGACCCCGGGCGCCCGGGACGAACCCGCCGCCATCGTCGCTGCCGGCCGCATTCCGCGGCAGGGCGAGGTGGAGGCACGTGACGCGGTCGTGCAGCTGCGGTCCATCCCGCTGCGGCCGGGCGGACAGCACATCGGGGCCGTGGTCCTCGTCCGCGACGTCACCGAGCTGCGCCGCCGGGAGCGGCAGCTGATCGGCAAGGACGCCACGATCCGCGAGATCCACCATCGGGTGAAGAACAACCTCCAGACCGTGGCCGCCCTGCTGCGGCTGCAGGCCCGGCGGATGGCGGTGCCGGAGGCGCGGGCCGCGCTCGAGGAGTCGGTACGACGGATCTCCTCCATCGCGGTCGTCCACGAGACCTTGTCGGGCACCCTCGACGAGTCCGTGCACTTCGACGAGATCGCGGACCGGATCGCCTCGATGGTCGCCGACGTCGGGGCACCGGACCCCGGTGCTGTCAGCCAGCGCGGCGTCCGGGTGACGCGGCAGGGCACGTTCGGGGTCCTTCCCGCGGAGGTGGCGACGCCGCTCGCGATGGTCGTCGCCGAGCTGCTGCAGAACGCGGTGGAGCACGCCTTCGTCGGGCTGGACGGGCCGGGCACGGTCGAGCTCGTCGCCGCCCGGGACGCGGACGCCGGCCTGCGCGTCGCCGTGCTCGATGACGGCCGGGGGCTGCCGGCCGGGTTCAGCCTGGACGGCTCGCAGCGACTCGGCCTGCAGATCGTCCGGACTCTGGTCGAGACCGAGCTCGGCGGACGCCTCAGCGTCGACGGGCGGACGGCGCGGGGCACTGCCGTGACGGTCGAGGTCACGCTGCCTGAGCGGGACCGTCCCTGACTGCCGAGGCCATCACCCGCAGCGGCGCCGACGCCGAGCCCGTCGGGTTGACGCCGGGGCTGCCCTCGCCGGTGCCGGCGGCCAGCCACCGGATCAGGAAGAACACCCCGACGATCATGGCGAGCAGGACCAGGCCGAAGAAGAGGCGGAAGCCCCACCGGGGGGCATGCGGAGACCGCGGTTCCTCAGCGAGCAGCGGAGGGCGGACGTAGTCCTCCGCCATCGACGTGGCGGCTCAGGCGCTGTGCAGCGCGCGGACACCGCTCGGCAGCCCGGCGCTCACGCCACCGCGGCGGCTCAGCGCGCGGCGCTCGTCCTCGGACAGCCCGCCCCACACACCGGACTCCTGGCCGGTCTCCAACGACCACGACAGGCAGTCGTCGACGACGTGGCACTCACGGCAGACGGCCTTGGCCTCGTCGATCTGGAGCAGGGCGGGGCCGGTCGTACCGATCGGGAAGAACAGCTCGGGGTCCTCGTCACGGCAGGCGGCTCGGTGTCGCCAGTCCATGCGGTCTTCCCTCCTTCGGGGCGAGGCCGGGGCCTCGCCGTCGGACACTGGGTCAGGGTGCCGGCGGCACCTTCCCCCGCCCCGGGGGGCGAGTTCGTCCACTTTGTGAACTCTTTCACTAAGTTGTCCGGAGCGGTTGCGATCCGCCAAGATCACGACCGGGCGCGTTCGCCGCGACGGTAGTGGCTAGGTCGGGCTACGTCCAGAGCACTTATGGAGTGACGTTAGAACGCCGTTCGGCTGAGTGCAAGCACCCTGCAAGCACTCCCGGGCCGTGCCGGTGTTGCGTTCGTCACACGAGGGCCTCAGCAGATGACCCGCAGCGCCGCGGGGACGCTCTCGAAGCGCACCGATTCGCGCTCGCCGAGGTAGTCGCCGTCGACCTGCAGGTGCATCGGGCGGTCGGCGACCAGGCGGAACTGGTGCAGGTCCTCGAAGACCACGGTCGACCGCCCGCTGATGCCCTTCTCGGTGAGCATCCGGCTCGCCGCCCACAGCGTGCCCAGCGTCCGCATCCGCCGCAGCGCGACCAGGTCGAGCCCCCGGTCGAACGACGCGCCCGGCGTCAGCACGATCGGCCGGGAGCCGAAGTAGGTCCAGGGGGCGGTGTTGCCCACGATGCCGAGGAACAGCCCGCTGACCGGCTCCTCGCCCGGGCGTTCGAGGGTCAGCGCGGGGTGGCGGCGGTCCGTGCCGGCGAGGAACCGGCGCAGCGCGGTGATGGCGAAGCGCATCGGCGTCGGCGCCTTGCCCTTGCCGCGGGCGCGCTCCACGCCGCGGACGGCGTCGGCGTCGAGGCCCAGCCCGGCCGTGAAGGTGAACCACCGCTGGTCGGCCTTGCCCAGACCGATCCAGCGGCTGCGACCCTCGCGGATCGCGTCCAGCAGCGAGCCGGTGGCTTCGACCGGGTCGCGCGGGATGTCCAACGCCCGGTGGAACACGTTGGTGCTGCCCCCGGGTACGACGGCCAGTGCCGGCTGGTCGGTGCGTGGCCCGTCGCGCAGCAGGCCGTTGACCACCTCGTTGACGGTGCCGTCCCCGCCGAGCACGACGACGAGGTCGTAGGCCTCGTCGACCGCCCGGGCACCGATCTCTATCGCGTGGTTGCGGCGTTGCGTCTCGACGAGGTCGAGCTTGAGGTCACTCGCCAGCGCGCGTGCGAGCACGTCGCGGCCGCGGGCCGATGCGGTGGTCGCCTTGGGATTGACGACAAGCAACGCTCGCATGGCGATGAGGGTAGCGGCCGCTACGCTTCGCGACCGATGACGCCGAACGCCACTCCCCGCATGTCACTGCGAGTCGCGGCCGGGCTGGTCGGCCTGGAGGGCGTGGCCGGCGTGGTGGCCGGCGTGGGTTTCGCGATCGCCGCGATCGCCGGTCACCCCTCCGACCGCGGGACCGCGATCGTCCTCGGCCTGTTGCTGACCGTCTACGGCGCGGCCGTGCTGCTCGTCGGGCGCGGCGTGTGGCTCTGCCGGCGCTGGGCCCGCACACCGGCCTACCTGGTGCAGTTCTTCGGGCTGGTCGTCGCGTGGTACCAGCGGTCGAGCCTGCCCGCAGTCGCCGTCGCTCTCGCGGTCGTGTCGCTGGTGACGATCGGGGCGCTGTTGCGGCAGACCCCCGCCGACGGCGAGTAGCGCCGGGTCGGCTGAGGAGATCTGGTCAGTCCTCGGCGAGCAGGCCCTGCCGGAGCTGGGCCAGCGTGCGCGCCAGCAGCCGCGACACGTGCATCTGCGAGATGCCGAGCTCGGCTGCGATCTGTGACTGGGTCATGTTGCCGAAGAACCGGAGCAGCAGGATCTTCTTCTCCCGCGGGGGCAGTCGTTCGAGCAGCGGCTTGAGCGACTCGCGGTATTCCACACCTTCGAGCGCGTCGTCGGTGCTGCCCAGCGAGTCGGCCACCGCGGGGGAGTCGTCGTCGCCGGCGTCGGGTGCGTCGAGGGAGACCGCGCTGTAGGCGTTGGCCGACTCGAGCCCTTCGAGGATGTCCTCCTCGCTCAGCTCGAGGAAAGTGGCGAGCTCGGCGACGGTCGGGGCGCGGCCGTTCTTCTGCGACAGCTCGCTGGTCGCCTTGGCGAGGGAGAGCTTGAGCTCCTGCAACCGGCGAGGCACGCGGATCGCCCAGCCCTTGTCGCGGAAGTGACGCTTGATCTCGCCGACGATGGTGGGCGTGGCGTAGGTCGAGAACTCCACGCCGCGTTCGAGGTCGAAGCGGTCGACCGACTTGATGAGCCCGATCGTCGCGACCTGGACGAGGTCGTCGAGCGGCTCGCCGCGGTTGCGGAACCGGCGGGCGAGGTATTCGACCAGCGGCAGATGCATCTCGACGAGCTCGTCACGGACCCGCTGACGCTGCGGGTCGGTCTCCACCAGCCCGGCCAGGTCGGCGAACAGCCGGCGGGCGTGGGCGCGGTCGCGCGAGGTCCGGGCGGCCCGCTCGGCGTCGCGAGCCAGTTTGGCCTCGGCCTTCGCGTCGACCTCCGGCGGCGGCGCGACAGCCGCCGTCGGCTCAGCCCCCGGCACCGCCTCCGCCCGATCCTCGGGCGCCGGCACCTCCGCCGGCTCGGTCATGAGGATGACCCGCTCCGGCGCTTGAGCAGGCCGATGGTCACGCGGTTGTCGACGCCGGCTGAGCTGTCGACCTCGCCCGCGAGGGCGGAGAGCACCGTCCAGGCAAACGTGTCCCGGGAGGGCTCCTGGCCGTCCTGGGTGAGCACGCTGACCGAGATCCGCATGCTGTCGGGCCCGAGCGCGAACTGGCACTCAAGGTCGGCTCCGGGCAGCGCCTGGGTCAGCAACATCGCGCAGGCCTCGTCGACGGCGATGCGCAGGTCCTCGATCTCGTCGAGGGTGAAGTCGAGCCGGGCCGCGAGGCCGGCCGTGGCCGTCCGCAGCACCGACAAGTAGGCCCCAGCCGCGGGCAGCTTGATCGTGACGACGTCGTTCGAGGCGGCACCGTGCGCCGCGGCGGCTGAAGCCCCCGTGTCCTGTGTCACCCGGTTCATTCCTCGCATCGAGAGCAGATCTGTGGGCGCGGAAACGGTATCCCACCGTGCGCCTGAGCGGATCGGCAGGGAGGATGGCCCGGTGAGCGCCCAACCCAGACGCCGGGACGTGCTGAGAGGGGCGGCGTACGGCGCGGCTGGTCTGGCCGTCGCGGGACTGGAGGTCTTCCCGGCCCGGCCTGCTGCGGCCGCCACCGGACCGGTGGCGCCGACCGGAACCACGCTGGAACGCACCCTGCTGCGCGGGCCCAGGGGCGGGCGGGCCGGTGGCTATGCGCTGCTGGTGCCCGGCCCCGCCGAGACGACGCTGGTCCGCACCGATCTCGGGGTGCACGCACAGTCCGGCCGTGCCGCGCGGCGTCGCGCGCTCATCGCTTTCGCACAGCTGACCGACATGCATCTCATCGACGTGCAGTCGCCGGCCCGGGTCGAGTGGACCGACCGTTACAACGACGGCTCTGCCGGCTCCAACCTCGTCTTCGCCGCGGCCTACCGGCCACACGAGATGCTGACCGTGCAGGTCGGGGACGCGATGGTCCGGGCAATCGAGTCGGTGCGGCGCGGCCCCGTCACCGGCGTCGCGCTCTCCTTCGTCGTGAGCACCGGGGACAACGCCGACAACTGTCAGCGCAACGAGCTGCGTTGGCACATCGACCTGCTCGACGGCACCCGGCTGCGACCGGACTCCGGTGACCACACGAAGTTCGAAGGCGTCGCGGACTGGACGTTCACCCACGATCCGCACTACTGGCATCCCGAGCCACGACCGGGCGGTGTGTCAGCGGACCTCGCACATTCGGCTTACGGTTTCCCGACGGTGCCCGGGTTGCTCGCGGCGGCGTGTCGACCGTTCACCCCGCTCGGACTCTCCGTGCCGTGGTACGTCGCTTACGGCAACCACGACGGCTTGGTGCAGGGCAACTTCCCGCAGTCGTTCCACCTCGACCAGATCGCGCAGGGTCCGCTCAAGGTGGTGGCGGCGCCGGCCGGGCTGTCCGAGAACGACATCGCCACCGGACTTGCGGCAGACCCGTCGTTCCTGGAAGCCGCGATGACGACGGGTCCCGTGCAGGCCGTGACCGCGGACAGTGACCGTCACGTGCTGACGCGCAAGGAGACGATCAAGGAGTACTTCCACACGACGGGCACTCCGCGCGGGCATGGCTTCACCGCGCGCAACATGACCGACGGCACTGCCTATTACACGTTCGACCGCGGGCCGATCACGTTCATCACGCTCGACACGGTCAACCCCAACGGCTACTCCGAAGGGTCGATGGACCAGCCGCAGGTCGACTGGCTCGAGGCTCATCTCAAGGCGCGGCATGCGCGCTACCTCGACAGCAGCGGCAACGTCGTACACACCAGTGCGCGCAACCGCGTCATCGTGTTGCTGAGTCACCACACCCTCGAGACGATGAACAACCCGTTCGTCGAAGGCGCCGACGCGCAAGGTCCGCCGCGGGTGATGGGCCCCGCGGTCGAGAAGCTGGTGCTGCGCTATCCCAACGTCGTCCTGTGGGTCAACGGTCACACCCATCGCAACGCCGTCGTGCCGCATCCACGACCCAGGGGATCGCACTTCGCCGGTGGGTTCTGGGAGCTCAACACCGCAGCACACGTCGACTGGCCGGAGCAGGCGCGTCTTGTCGAGATCGCGGACAACCGCGACGGCACGTTGTCCGTCTTCGGCACCATCGTCGACTCCGCTGCGCCGCTCATGCACAAGCACCGCATCGACACCCCGCAGCACCTCGCCGCGTTGTCCCGGGAGCTCAGTGCCAACGACTGGCAGGAACGCGGCGGTGTCGGCAGCGGCGCCGACGGGCGGCGGGGCGCGCACGAGGACCGCAACGTCGAGCTGCTTGTCGCGCTGCCTTTCGTCCTGGCCGCGCATCGTCCCCGGTCGGGGCATCAGGGCGGCGGGACTGGCGGGTCGGGCGGGTCCGGCGGCTCTCTGGCCGACACCGGATCGAATGAACGCCGCGCGCTGCTGGCTGCGTCGTTGGCGGCGGCCGGGCTCGGGCTGACAGCGGGCGCTCGGGCCTGGCGAAGCGACGAGCCGTGCTGATCCATCCGTGGGACGCGCCGTTCGATGATGCCGAGGTGTGGGCGTTCGTACGGGCGCAGGGCTTCGGGCATCTGGTGGCGCCGGGCCGGCGTGAGCTGCCGGTGGTAGTGCCCACTCAGTTCATCGTGTCGAGCGACGATGGCGACGGTCCGGGCGTGCTGTTGCATCTCGCCCGGCCCAACCCGGTGTGGGCGGCGATCGAAGAGAACCCGGTCGTCCTGCTGTCGGTCGCGGGGGACTGGGCCTATGTGCCGTCGGCATGGAAGACGGTGGGCGCCGAGGATCCGGCCATGGGCATCCCGACGACCTACTACGCGGCGGCGCAGCTGGTCTGCGCGGCAGCCGTGCTGGACGACGACGAGGGAAAGCTCGACGTGCTGCGTCGGCAGCTCGCGGCCTACGAGCCGGAGCTCGACCACGCCGACCCGTCGGTGCACGCGCGCCGGCTGGCCGGCATCCGTGGCTTGCGGCTGACCGTGCGCGAGGTGATGGGCAAGTTCAAGTACGGCGGCAATGTGGACACGGCGCACCGGGAGGCGGTCGCGGCACGGCTGGAGCAGCGCCGCGGTCCCGGCGATGCAGCGGCTCGCGACCATGTGCTGCGGCGGCTGAGCCCCCCAGCAATCGCGCAATGAGGCCCCTCTATGGGCGCTATTCCGCGATGGGGGAGCCGGGGGTCAGGCGCCAGGTCGTCCAGTCCACCTGTGGTGCGGCGCCGAGCGAGGCGTAGAAGCCTTGCGCGGGTTCGTTCCAGTCGAGCACGGCCCACTCGACCCGCCCATATCCGCGGGTGACCGCGATCTGCGCCAGCTCCATCAGCAGCGCGCGACCATGGCCGGCCCCCCGCGCGGAGGGACGCACGAACAGGTCCTCGAGATAGATGCCGTGCACGCCGAGCCAGGTCGAGAAGCTGAGGAACCAGATCGCGAAGCCCACGACCTCGCCGCCCGGATCCTCGGCGACGAGGCAGAACACCTTCGGGTCCGGACCGAACAGCACCGCACGAAAGGAGTCCTCGGTCGCGACGACGGCGTCCGGCTCACGTTCATAGGTCGCCAGCTCGCGGACGAGCTCAACGACAACCGGTAGGTCGGTGGCCGTCGCCGGACGGATCAACCTAGGCCTGCTTCGTCTCCCAGAAGATCTTGTCGATCTCTGCGATCTTGTCGAGGAGCTTGCCGGCCTCGGCCGGGTCGACGGAGCCCTTGCTGCCGCCGGCACCGGCGAGCTTGGTCGCCTCGTTGAACAGCTGGTGCAGCTGCGGGTACTTCTCGAAGTGCGGCGGCTTGAAGTAGTCGGTCCACAGCACCCAGAGGTGATGCTTCACGAGCTCGGAGCGCTGTTCCTTGATGAGGATGGCCCGGGCCCGGAAGGCCGGGTCGTCGTTGCCTTGGTATTTCTCGCAGATCGCCTTGACCGACTCTGCCTCGATCCGCGCCTGCGCCGGGTCATAGACGCCGCAGGGCAGGTCGCAGTGTGCCGAGACCGTGAGTCGCGGCTGCATCAGCCCACGCAACATTCGTCCTCCTACGTCGCGGATTGCGATGACAAGGCGACACTATCCCCGTGCGCTGGGCGATCCGACGGGTGCTGGTCACCGGTCCCTCGATGGCACCCGCGTTGCGGCACGGTGACCAGCTGTTGGTGCGGTTCGGGCCGCGCGCGGGCCGGTCCCGCGTGGGGTCGGTCGTGGTGGTGGCCCTGCCCGACCGCCCGCTCGCTGTGAAGCGCGTCGTACGGGTCGAATCCGACGGGCGGCTCTGGATCGAAGGGGACAACCCGGCTGCGAGCACCGACAGCCGGGAGCTCGGATCCGTGTCCGCCGACGCGGTCCGGGGACGGGTCCTGCTGCGCTTGTGGCCCCGGCCGGGCCATGTCCCGCCTAGTCACTGGCCAGCGGAGATATGACCCGTATGAGGCATGCAGCGCCGCGATGTTCCGCCGATGACCTCGAATGTGACAGCAATGGCACTGCCGCGAAGCCGTGCCGCCACGTCCGCCGGAGCGCCGGCGAACGGAGCGGCGGCCATCCGCCGCGTCACGGGCACCTGGAGCCAACCCGAGCCGTGGACCGTCGCGGTGCTGCTCATCACCGGCGTCGTGATCATCGGCCGCCATCCGATCGCGCGCATGATCGGCACCGAGGTCGGCGCCACCGAGACGTCGCCCACGGTCGTCAGCAGCGCCCCCGCGGTGCCGCTGGCGGCAGCGGCCGGCAGCGCCGCTGTTGTCCGGGCCGTTCCCACGCACGCACCCCGGGACCCGTTCCGTGCCCTGGTCGGAGCCGGTGGTGCCGTCCTCGCGCCGGCGGCCGGCACTCCCGCCGGCAGGCACTCCACCCCGGCGGTCACCCGGCCCGCCACAGCGGGCGCCACCTGCGCCGGCACCGTCCACCAGGTGGTCAACGGCGACACCCTCTGGACCATCGCGGCACGGGCTGTGAAGTCCGCGGACAGCCAGCAGGTCACCGTCGCCTGGCACCGCATCTACCGGGCCAACCGGTCGACGTTGTCCGACCCGGCGCTGCTGCCGGTCGGCACGAAGCTCTGCCTCCCCGCCTCCGTCTGACCGGGCGTCTCAGAGCACCTTCGACAAGAACGACTTCGTCCGCTCGTGCTGCGGATTGCTGATGACGTCACGAGGTACGCCGGCCTCGACGATCACTCCTTCGTCCATGAAGACCAGTGCATCGCCGGCGGCGCGCGCGAAACCGATCTCGTGGGTCACGACGATCATCGTCATACCCGTTGCCGCGAGATCGTGCATGACGTCCAGCACCTCACCCACGAGCTCCGGGTCGAGTGCGCTGGTGGGCTCGTCGAACAGCATGAGCTTGGGCTCCATCGCCAGCGCGCGTGCGATGGCCACCCGTTGCTGCTGGCCGCCGGACAGCTGCCGCGGGTAGGTGTCCTCGCGTCCCGCGAGACCCACGCGTTCGAGCAGCTTGCGCGCCCGGTCCTCGGCCACTGACCTGGCCTGCCGCTTCACCCGCATCGGCGCCTCGGCGACGTTTCCGAGCGCCGTCATGTGCGGGAAGAGGTTGAACCGTTGGAACACCATCCCGATCTCGGCCCGCTTGCGGGCGACGTCGCCATCGCCGAGCTCGAAGAGGCGGTCACCGCGCCGCTCGTAGCCGACGAGCTCGCCGTCGACATAGAGCTCGCCCGCATCGACCTTCTCCAGATGGTTGATGCAGCGCAGGAACGTCGACTTGCCCGAGCCGGACGGCCCGATGACACACAGCACGGCCCCACGGTCGACCTCCAGGTCGATGCCGCGCAGCGCCTCGAGCCGTCCGAAGTGCTTGCGGACGCCGACCGCGCGGACCATCAGCTCGGTCATCGATGCTCTTGTCTCGTCGAGAGCTGCACGGCGGACACCCGCCCCTGGACGGGTGGACCGATGCCGAGCCGCGCGCGCAGCCGCTGCATCGGCGTGGCCGGAAGAGCGTGGGCGAGCCCACGTGCGTAGTAGCGCTCCAGGTAGTACTGCCCGACGGTGAGGATGCTCGTCATGAACAGGTACCAGATGCTCGCGGCGAGGAGCAGCGGGATGATCTGAAAGGTGCGGGCGTAGATGATCTGCACGGTGTAGAACAGCTCCGCATAGCCGATGACCGAGACCAGCACCGTGTTCTTCAGCATCGAGATGGTCTCGTTGCCGGTCGGCGGGATGATGACGCGCATCGCCTGCGGCAGCACGATGCGACGCATCGTCAGCACGCGTGTCATCCCGACGGCCTGGGCCGCCTCGATCTGCCCCTCGTCGACGGACAGGATCCCGGCGCGGGCGATCTCCGCCATGTAGGCGGCCTCGTTGAGTCCGAGACCGAGGATCGCCGCGCCCAGCTGGGTGATGATCGTCTTCGGGTCGGTGTGGAGCCAGGACGGCCCGAACGGAACGCCGACGGAGAGCGAGTGCAGCACCGCCGGCAGGTTGTACCAGAACACGAGCTGCACGAGCAGGGGTGTGCCGCGGAAGAACCAGATGTAGAGCCACGAGAAGCCGGACACGATCGGGTTGGGCGACAGCCGCATCACGGCGAGCACCGTTCCGAACGCGATGCCGATGGCCATCGCGACGATCGTCAGCAGGATCGTGCGGCGGACGCCGGCCAGGACGGTGGGGTCGAACAGGTAGTGCCAGACCACGTCCCAGCGCAGCGCCTTGGTGGCGACAAGCCAGTGGCCGAGCATCGCCGCCAGCACGAGGACGACCCCCGCGGCGACCCAACGACCCGGGTGACGGACGGGGACGACCGGCAGCTCCGCGCGCTCGGGAGCCGTCAAGGCCTTAGCTCACAGCACCGTTGAGGCCGAAGGACGTGACCGCGCCGGCCTGAACGCCCCACTTCTTGAGGATCGTCTGGTACTTGCCGGTGGCTGCGAGGTCCTGCAGGGCGAGTGAGATCGCGTCGGCCAGGCCGGCATGCGCCGCGTCCTTCGGGACCGCGATGCCGTACGGCGCGGTGCCGTAGATAGAGCCGGCGATGATGAACTTGCCCGCGGACTGCTTGGCGGCATAGGCGTTGACCGGAGAGTCAGCCATCACGACATCGGCCCGACCGGATTGCAGCGCCAGGTTGGCCTGGTTCTGGTCGGGGAACGCGAGGATGGTGAGCTTGCACTTCTTCTTCTGCGCGGTCAGGTCGTCGAGCTGGGTGGTGCCCTTCTCGACGGCGGCCGTCTTGCCGCACAGGTCGGCGACGGTCTTGGGTGCGAGCGATGAGCCCGCCGGGACCATGAACGACGTGCCGGCGCTGAAGTAGTCGACCATGTCGACGACTTTCTCCCGGTCCTTGTTGTCGGTGAAAGACGCGATGCCCAGGTCATAGCGGTTGCCGAGCGCGGGGATGATGCTGTCGAACGTCACGTTGGAGAACGTGAACTTCACGCCGAGCTCGGCACCGATCGCCTGGCCGAGGTCGACGTCCATCCCTTGGATCGTCTTGTTGTCGGCGGCAAAGAACTCGTTGGGCGCATAGGAAGCGTCCGTCGCGACCTTGACCACGCCGGCGGTCTTGAGGCTGGCCGGCACCTTCGCCGCTGCTGCGGCGTTGGTCCCGCCGCTCGTCACCTTGGCGTTGCCGCCGGACGAGCTGCCGCCGCAGGCGGCAGCAAGAGCGAGTGCCGAAGCGAGCGCAACGGCGCTGGCCACATGGCGTGGAGTGCGGGTCACGCTTACCTCCCCGAAGCGGATGATCTACGCATCTTGCCAGGAGGCGGCGCCTGGCCTGCACTCGGTGCTGTGCCAAGATTCCGACACATCGGGTGACCCCCGCGCCAACCCCCGAGGGCCAGACCGGCTCCGCCGTTGCAGCACCTGCCCCGTGGAGCCCTCATGGCCGTGGAGAGCCTGCCCATGTCGTCTGACCGCACCAAGCCTGAGTCCCCCGTCTTCGCGCTGCATCGCGGCGGCAAGATCGAGGTCGTTTCCAAGGTGCCGGTGCGCGATCGGGACGACCTGTCGCTCGCCTACACCCCCGGTGTCGCCGAGGTCTGCCTGGCCATCGCCGCCGAGCCCGACCTCGTCCACGACTACACCTGGAAGAGCTCGACCGTTGCGATCGTGACCGACGGAACCGCGGTGCTCGGCCTCGGCGACATCGGGCCGGCCGCGTCGATGCCGGTGATGGAGGGCAAGGCGCTGCTGTTCAAGCAGTTCGGTGGGGTCGACGCCGTCCCCATCGCGCTCGACTGCACCGGCGTCGACGACATCGTCGAGACCGTCGTGCGACTGGCACCCGGTTTCGGTGGCATCAACCTCGAGGACATCAGCGCGCCACGCTGCTTCGAGGTCGAGGACCGGTTGAAGTCCCGCCTCGACATCCCGGTGTTCCACGACGACCAGCACGGCACGGCGATCGTTGTCCTCGCGGCTTTGCGCAACGCCGCCCGGCTCACCGGGCGATCCCTCGGCGACTTGCGAGCTGTCGTGTCCGGCGCCGGCGCGGCCGGGGTAGCGGTGACGAAGATCCTCGTCGAGGCAGGCATCGGTGACATCGCCATCGCCGACAGCAAGGGGTTGTTGCACGAGGGACGCGCCGGTCTGACCGCCATCAAGATGGAGATGGTCGGGCTGACCAACAAGGTGGGGCTGGTCGGCTCGATCGAAGAGGCGCTCAGCGGCGCCGACGTCTACATCGGGGTGTCGTCCGGAAAGGTCGCGGATGAGGCGGTCGCGACCATGGCCAAGGACGCGATCATCTTCGCGCTCGCCAACCCCAACCCCGAGATCCATCCGGACATCGGGCGCAAGCACGCGCGGGTGGTGGCGACGGGGCGCAGCGACTTCCCCAACCAGATCAACAATGTCCTGGCCTTCCCCGGAGTTTTCCGCGGTGCGCTCAACGTGCGCGCCAGCGCGATCACCGAGGCGATGAAGCTCGCGGCCGCGGTGGCGTTGTCCGACGTGGTCGGTGACGACCTCACCGAGGACTGCGTGATCCCGAGCGTCTTCGACCCCCGGGTCGGGCCGATCGTGGCGGCAGCCGTAGCCGAGGCCGCACGCGCAGACGGGGTTGCTCGCATCTAAGGTCGAGCACATGCTCGCCGTCTTCGCCGCACGTGTCTCCGCCGACGACCCGCTGTCCGGTCTGGAGGTCGGCGAACGGCCCGATCCGACGCCACCGCCGGGCTGGGCGACGGTCACTGTCAAGGCCGCCTCCCTCAACCACCACGACGTCTGGTCGTTGCGTGGCATCGCGCTCAGCGCCGACCAGCTGCCGATGGTGCTGGGCGGCGACGCCGCCGGAGTGGACGAGGACGGGAACGAGGTCGTCGTCCACTCCGTCATCGGTGATCCGGACGCTGGCGGCGGGGACGAGACCTACGATCCGAAGCGCTCGCTCCTGTCCGAGAAGTACGACGGGACGTTCGCCGAGAAGGTCGTCGTGCCGCGGCGAAACCTCGTGCCCAAGCCGCCGGAGCTCACCTTCGAAGAGGCGGCTTGCCTGCCGACTGCATGGCTGACGGCCTACAAGATGTTGTTCAGCCGGTCTGGGGCGCAACCGGGCGACACGGTGCTGGTGCAGGGCGCCGGCGGTGGGGTGGCCACGGCCGCCATCGCGATGGCCCGGGCCGCCGGCCTGCGGGTGTGGGCGACCAGCCGCAGCGAGGAGAAGCGCAAGCGGGCGCTCGACCTGGGTGCACATGACACGTTCGAAGCCGGGGCAAGGCTGCCCGGTCGCGTCGATGCCGTGATCGACAGTGTCGGCGAGGCGACCTGGGACCACTCCATCAAGTCGGTGCGGCCCGGTGGACGGGTCGTGTCGTGCGGCGCGACCAGCGGCATGACGGCACAGACTCAGCTGGCGCGCATCTTCTTCTCGCAGGTGGACGTCGTGGGCTCGACGATGGGCAACCGCACGGAGCTCATGAAGCTGATCAGCTTCCTGGTCGCTTCGGGGCTGCGGCCGGCGATCGACACGACGATGCCGCTCGCCCAGGCGAAGGACGGCTTCGCCCGGATGATCGACGGAGACGTGTTCGGCAAAGTCGTCTTCACGCTCTAGCAGCTCGGACGGAGAGGGTATGCGCGCAGTCCGCATCGCCGGTTTGCTGGCGGGGCTGCTCGGTGCGGGTCTTGTCGCGGGCCCGGCCGATGCGACCCGCGCAACACTCCGAACGCCGGCCGAGCGGGGTGTGGTGGCAGCGCCGGCGACGATCGCCCCGGGCAAGGTCCACATCGCCTTCCACCGGGTTGCGGGTGGGTTCAGCGATCCGACCTATGTGACGTCCGCCAGCGACGGGCTGGCCCGGCTCTACGTGGTCGAGCAGGCCGGTCGGGTGCGCATCGTCACCCATGGCAGGGTGCAGTCCACCCCCTACCTCGACCTGCACAACGAGGTCGCGTGCTGCGGAGAGCGCGGCCTGCTCAGCATCGCGTTCCACCCGCAGTTCGGTAAGCATCATTTCGTCTACGCCGCCTACACCCGCTCCGACGGAGCACTCCAGGTGTCGCGGTTCACTGCGGCGAGCCCCACCGCGACGCACATCGCGGCGAGCACCGAGCAGCGCATCCTCACCGTCCCGCACTCCGAGCAGTCCAACCACAACGGTGGCCAGCTGCTGTTCGGGCGCAGCGGGCTCTTCTACATCACGACCGGTGACGGTGGCGGCGGGGGCGACCCCTACGGTCGCCCCGAGGACCTCACCTCGCTCAGCGGCAAGCTGCTCCGACTCGACGTCGACCGGCACTGCGGCTCGCACCACTACTGCGCTCCGTCGTCCAACCCGTTCGCCAACGCCAGCAACGCCAACAAGCGGCTCGTCTTCGACTGGGGCTTGCGCAACCCGTGGCGCATCTCGGTCGACCGCGCGGACGGAACTCTGTGGATCGGTGACGTCGGCCAGGACGCGTGGGAGGAGGTGGACCATGTCCGGGCCGCCGGTGGGCGTGACTTCGGCTGGTCGTGCCGCGAGGGGCGCAGCACCTACAACGCCGGACGGTGCAGCATCGGTGGCAAGCCCCGCTCGATGACGGCCCCCGTGGTCGTCTACCACCATGACGCCGGCCGCTGCGCCATCATCGGCGGCTACGCCTACCACGGGTCGAAGTACTCCTTCGCGCACGGCCTGTACGTCTACGCCGACTACTGCACCGGCGAGACGTGGGTCCTCGGGCGCACCAGCAGCGGCGGCTACCCCAGCGCGCTGGTCGGTGACGACTCCGGCAGCATCACCGGCTTCGGGCAGGGTGACGCCGGCGAGCTGTTCTCGGTCGACCAGAGTGGCAACCTCAACCACCTGGTCTTCAGCCGGGCCTGACCATGGAGACGCCTGTGACGGACGAGTCGCTCGAGCATGTCGACGTGCTGATCGTCGGGGCGGGGCTGTCCGGCATCGGTGCCGGCTGCCATCTCCGGGCCAAGAGCCCGGGGCGGACATTCGCGATCCTCGAGGCTCGTGAGTCGATCGGCGGCACCTGGGACCTCTTCCGCTATCCCGGCATCCGGTCCGACTCCGACATGTTCACGCTGGGCTACTCCTTCCGGCCCTGGAAGGAGGCCAAGGCCATCGCAGACGGCCCGTCGATCCTCAGCTACATCCGCGACACCGCGCGCGACCACGGCATCGAGGACGCGATCCGCTTCAACCGGCGAGCCATCCGGGCCGAGTGGTCGAGCGCGACGGCGCGGTGGACGGTCGAGATCCAACGCACCGACACCGACGCGACCGTGCTGATGACTTGCGACTTCCTCCTCATGTGCACGGGCTACTACCGGTACGACGAGGGCTACACCCCCGACTTCGTCGGGGTCGAGCGGTTCGCCGGG
>JAVEEH010000214.1 GCA_030840545.1 Frankiaceae bacterium
GCCGTTGACCCCACTCTCCTGGTTCAGCTGGGCAGTAAGGATCTTCATCGGGCTGCTTCTCGGCGCCCTGCTCGTCGTGGTGTTCGTCGCCGGGAGCATCTGGTGGGTCGCGCGTCAGGACCACCACCCGCGCTCGGACGCGATCGTCGTGCTCGGCGCGAGCCAGTACAACGGCACGCCATCACCGGTCTTCGCCGCCCGCCTCGACCATGCCAAGACGCTGTACGACGAACATGTCGCGCCGCGCATCATCACCGTCGGCGGCAAGCAGCCCGGTGACACGTTCACCGAGGCACGCGCGGCCCAGAACTACCTCGTCACGCATGGGGTCCCGAGCAGCGCCATCCTGCCGGTCGAGGTCGGGCGCGACACGCTGCAGAGCGTGCGGGCCGTGAGCGACACCTTCAAGGCCCGGGGCTGGCACACGGCCGTGCTGGTGACCGACCCCTGGCACTGTTTGCGAGCCCGCACGATGGCCCGCGACGCCGGCATCGACGCTCAGACCTCACCCGAGCGGACCGGCCCCGCGGTCACCTCGCGGGGCACCGAGGTCCGCTACGTCGCGCGGGAGACGATCGCCTACATCTACTACTCGATCTTCGGTAACGACGGGGTGCACTCCACCGGCGCCGTGTGACAGGCGGGTTAACTCTCAGAACGCACGGCCGGGCGAGGCAGGTGCGCCGCGAGTTTCGGCGAAGTCGGCCGTAACACTCGTGGGAGGAACACCATGCGCCGCTCCATCTGGCTCACTACGACGGCTGCCGGCCTGACGGCTGCCGCTTTTGCGTTGCCCTCATCCGGCGCCGTCTCGCACGACCGGACCGGCCCGCACGGCCCGCTCGGCTTCACCACGGTCGGCATGGGCACCGGCCCGTCCTACGGCGAGCCGTCGTTCACCTGGGCCAAGGACGGCCGGCACGGCATCATCTGCACCCCGGGCAGCAACCACGACGGGTCGACGGTGCAGTTCTGGTACACCGCCGACACCGGCAAGACCTGGAAGCACTCCACCGAGACAAGCCCGAACGGCGGTGGCGACTGTGACGTCGACTTCCTGCCGGACGGCACGGCGGTGTCGGTCGACCTCGAGATCACCGACTCCTACCTGCAGGAGTCGACCGACTGGGGCAAGACCTGGAAGCGGGTCGGCACGTTCGGTCAGCAGCAGGACCGGCAGTGGCTGGCGCACTCAGCCGACGGCACCAAGATCTTCATGGTCTACCACGACTTCGTCGCTGAGGCTGAGTGGTACGCCGTCGCCGGTTATGACCACAAGACCAAGAAGATCACCATCGCCCCTCAGGACTGCTGCCACAGCGCCCAGTCCGTCGACCAGGCCACCGCGCCCGGCATCGCCGGCACGCAGATCAACCCGGTCGGCTCGGGCAGCCCCACGTCGGTGGTCGACGAGGGCGGCAACACCTTCAGCGGGCCGATCCTCATCGACCCCTCGGACCAGACCGGCAAGACCTTCTACGTCGTCTACTCGATCTCCGACGCGCAGTCCAACGCCAGCCCGAGCGACGGGGTGCCGCCTTATGGCCCGACCCGCGGCATCGTCGTCGCGTCGACGGTCGACGGAGGCACCACCTGGTCGAGCCACTATGCAGTTGCGGCGCCGCCACAGGTCGACGGCTCCAAGGAGCCGAGCGAGGGTGCGATCTTCCCGTGGGGTTCGATCGACCGCGCCGGCACGCTCTACGTCGTCTACAACTCGACCAACGGCGAGACCGGTGGCCACTTCCACCAGTACTACGTGTTCTCCAAGGACCACGGCAAGCACTGGAGCAAGCCGGTCAAGCTCGACAAGCTGACACACGGTCACGGCGCAGCGGTCTACGCGACGTCCGACGCCGCGGGCAAGGGAGTGCTCGACGTCGCGTGGTACCAGACCGACACCGGCACGCCGTCGAGCAACACCAACAACGTGACCTGGTCGCCGCACTTCGCCGCGGTCACCGGCGCGGACAGCAAGCACCCGCGGATCGTCGAGCAGGCGCTGTCCGGCCTCCCCAACCACCGCGGTGGCATCTGCTTGCAGGGGATCCTCTGCGGCATCGGTCCGGGCAGTGGCGACCGCAGCCTGCTCGACTACTTCCAGGTCGTCATCAACCCGAAGACGGGGTTGGCCGGCATCGCCTACGCCGACAACGGTGGCTTCCGCAAGTCCGGCGGTGGGGAAGTGGTGTTCGCGCAGCAGACCAAAGCGGCCGGTCGGCACCACTGAGCGATCGCCCGTCAGATCCACCATCGGCGTCGGCCCGTTAGGGTCGGCGCCGATGTCTGTTGCCTCTCCGTCCGGACCGGCGTACGACGACCACGACCGCGCGCGCTGGGTCCCGGAAGCGCCCAAGGCGGCTGACCGCTCGGGCGCCGGTGCCCGGAGTGACTTCGAACGAGACCGGGCCCGGGTCCTGCACTCGGCGGCACTGCGCCGGCTGGCGGCGAAGACCCAGGTCGTGGGGGTGGGGGAGAGTGACTTCCCGCGAACCCGGCTGACCCACTCGCTCGAGTGTGCGCAGATCGGCCGGGAGCTGGCGGCGGCGCTCGGTGCCGACCCGGACCTCGTCGACGCGGCCTGCCTGGCGCACGACCTGGGCCATCCGCCGTTCGGCCACAACGGAGAGACGGCGCTGGCGGAGTTCGCGGCGGTCTGCGGCGGGTTCGAGGGCAACGCCCAGAGCCTGCGGGTGCTGACCCGGCTGGAGGCGAAGGCGTTGCGCGCGGACGGCACGAGCGCCGGGTTGAACCTGACCCGGGCGGTGCTCGACGCCGCGACGAAATATCCGTGGCCCAAGCACGAGGGTGACCCGAAGTTCGGCTACTACGACGACGACGTGGCGGTGTTCGGCTGGCTGCGGGCCGGTGCCCCCGATGGCCGCCGCTGCCTCGAGGCACAGATCATGGACTGGGCCGACGACGTCGCCTACTCCGTGCACGATCTCGAGGACGGTGTGCATGCCGGGCACGTCGACCCGGCGGTGCTGAGCGACGCGTCGGTGCGGCAGGAGCTCGCGGGGCTCGCGCGCGAGACCTACTCGTCGGCTCCTGCCGCGGAGCTGGAGGAAGCGGCCGAGCGGTTGGCCGCGCTCGCGTTCTGGCCGGAGGACTTTGACGGCTCGGTGCGGGCCCTCGCCGCGCTCAAGCGCATGACGAGCGAGCTGATCGGCCGGCTCACCTCCACAGCACTCGGGGCGACCCGGGCTGCGCACGGCGACGGGCGGCTGTTGCGATACGCGGCGGATCTGGTTGTCCCGCTCGGCGTACGGGCGGAGTGCGCGATTCTGAAGGCGGTCGCCGACCTGTTCGTCATGCGCCGGGACGCGGCATTGGTCATGCAGGCGCGGCAGCGCGAACAGCTCGCCGAGCTCGCCGCAGCGGTGCTGGCCGCTGCGCCGCGGTCGCTCGAGCCGTGGCTGCGGGAGGCCTGGGCCGCAGCGACGGACGATGCGGCCCGGCTGCGGGTGGTCGTCGACCAGCTCGCCTCGCTCACCGACACGTCGGCTCTCGCCTGGTGGCAGCGGTGGACGGGATGACGCTCGTCGTCCGCCGGGCCCGGGTCGAGGAGACCTTTCCGTTGCGGCATGCCGTGCTCCGACCAGGTCGACCCGTCACCGCCTCCGTCTATGCCGAGGACCAGTCCGCCGTGAACATCGGCGCGTGGGCTGACGACGTGCTCGTCGGCTGTGCCACCTTCTTCCCGGATCCGTGGGCGGGCGGCCCCGACGAGCCGCCCGAGCCGGCGGCTTGGCGCCTGCGCGGGATGGCCGTCGAACCGACACGGCAGCGCGGGGGAGTCGGCCGCCGGGTGCTGGAGGCCGGTGTCGACGCGGCGCGCGAAGCCGGCGCGCCGTTGCTGTGGGCCAACGCGCGCACGGCCGCGTTGCCGTTCTACGAGGCGCAGGGCTGGCGCGTGGCGGGGCCGGAGTTCATCACCGCCGACACCGGCCTGCCGCACAAGCCGATCGTGCTGAGGCTGGACAAGCGCGTCGACTGACGCGACTCAGGTCGCACTGAACACGGACATGCCTCGCGTCTCGGCAGGGGATTGATCCCGGACGCCGAATGCTGTCCGGCATGTGGGGGGCTACTCGTCTTGCTGTCGCGGGCGCCGTGGTTGCGTCGTCCGTGCTGCCGTGGGCTGCGCAGGCCGATCAGCACGGCTCTCGTCACCTGTCCGTGCTGAATGCCCGGACCACTCTGGTCCGCGCCGCGGCGGGGATCGGTCAGCCGCGGACGGCGGCTCAGCTGCAGGCGCGGCATCTGGCCATGGCCCGGGCCCGGTTGGCGCTGAACGGAGCAGTCGGAGCAGGCTCCTCGGCAGCCACTGCCCCGGGGCCGATAGCGATCTCAGCGCCGGTGAACGACGGCAAGGGACCGGACAACGTCGCCGTGATGACCTACCCCATGGGCGGCAAGGGGTCCGTTCTGTCGATGCGGGACGGGCGCACCGGTCGGCTGCTCTGGCGGCGGGCTGTTGGATACGGCTTTGGGTTCGACACGGCGCGGCTCGGCCCTTCTCGCAAGCCGGCGTTGGTCGTCTACGAGACCTCGTTCACCGGAGCCTCGGATCCGGTCGGCGTACAGGACACGGGTGAACAGAGCACGACCATCGTGGCCCTGGACGCCGCCTCGGGGGCGGTGATCTGGTCCTCCGCACCGGTCGTGGGCACCTACGCAGCCTCGGTCGTCGGGTTCACGGAGGCGAACGCGCTGTATCCCATGGGGGTGCTGCACGACCGAGGTGGCGACCGGCTGCTCGCCCTGGACGTGTCGCAGTCGTTCTCCATCGCGGCCGCCGGCTCCCAGGCGGAGGCCGTGGTCTACGACGGGGTCACCGGCGCCGAATCCACAGTCGGTGGTGCGGCGGCCGGCGACGACTTCACCTACGCCGTGCCGACGGGTGACCTCAACGGAGACGGTCTGGCCGACTGGTACACCAGCGTCGGCGGTGACGTGGGGAGCATCGCCGCCACGTCGGGGGCCAACGGGGAGCCGTTGTGGGAGCACCCGATAGCCGCAGCGGGTTGGCTCGACGTGATGCCGGTCGCCGACCTGGACGGGGATCACCACGCCGACGTCGTGGTCACCGGCGAGGGCCCGAACGCCGCCAGTGGTGTCGTGACCGCCTACAACGGCAGCAAGGGCACCGTGGTGTTCGCCCGACCCGGCGACGTCGCCTTCTCGCTGGGTCGAGTCCGCGGCTCCCAAGCGATCGCCATCTGGAATCTGTCCTCCTTCTCGGACATGAAGGTGACCGCGATCGCCGGGAACGGCAAGCAGCTGTGGGCGTCCACCATCGCCTTCCCCTCCCTCGAGGGGGGCGGCAGTATCAGCATTGACTTCGGGCCGGCCGGCGATGTCGACGGCGACCACGTCGCCGACCTCTTCGCCAGCATGGCTTTCGCCAGCACAACGCGTGCCGGCACCAACACCACCGTCATGGCTGGTCGGACCGGACACCAGACGACAGGCCGCGCAATCGGTGATGCTGTCTATGGATCATTTGACGGACACGGTTGTGACTTCCTGTCCATGACCACCGTCAGAAACCGCTGGAAGGCGACTGCGTACGACGGGCTCAGCCGGCGCAAGCTGTGGACCGTCACCCAGCCTGTTGCTGGTCGCTCCTTTCTCCTCTCCCTCGGCACCGCGAACCTCGGCCTCGGCCGTGGTCCGGCGCTCGTCGTCAGTCTCTGGACCGGTGCTCGCACGCATGTCTTCGCCGTCCATGGCCGAAGCGGACGCACAGCCTGGAACATCGCCGTCTGATGGCCGTCATCGCGAACTTTGGACTGCAATCCGGACAGCACGAGCGCGGAGTGTCCGAATCAGAGTCCAAAGTTCGGGGGGCGGGTCAGCACTCGGCCTGGCAGCGGGGCACGGTGCCCAGCTGCCGGTGCACCCGCCGGACCTCGCGCGCGGGGGACAGGTCGCGGCCGGCTCGCCAGGCAGCGAGATAACGCTGTGGCCAGATCTCACCCCGGCGTACCCACCAGACGCCCGGCCGGGTCGGCCACGAGATGCCGTAGTGGACGTGCGTCGGCGTGTACTTGGCGTCGCCGGAGTTGTCGATGAGGCCGAGCAGCTGCCCCGCCACGACC
>JAVEEH010000243.1 GCA_030840545.1 Frankiaceae bacterium
TCCCGACACCCCCTGAGCGTGAATCCAGGGGTTTTCACGCTCAGCCCGGTAGGGTTGAAAGCGGTTCGGCCGGCCACCGGCCGGCACACCGACCGAGGGAGGACCGGCCATGGCCGAGACCTACAACGGCTACTGCGTTAAGTGCAAGGAGAAGCGTGACTTCGATGGTGAAGTCAAGGTCAGCGAGTCTGGCCGTCGGATGGCACAGGGCATCTGCCCCGTGTGCGGCACCAAGATGAACCGCATCCTCGGCAAGGCCTGACCCGCACCACCCGCTAGACAACGCGACGGCCCGGCGATTTCGCCGGGCCGTCGTTCGTCGTCGTACGGCGGCCTCGCCCGGTGCGCAGCCCGCGCCTGTGGACGGCTCAGCGCACGATCCCCGCGATGCTGCCACGCTCGGGTTCCGCACCGGGCGCACGCTCACAACGAGGGACCGCCGTGACCACAACCGCCGACTTGCGGCTGCCGCTCCGCCCCCAGCTCAAGCCGGCGCTGCGCCGGGTGTGGCGGGACGGCGAAACGCTGCAGCTCGGCGTCGAGCCACCGCACGCTGTCATGCTCACCGGCCTCGGCCCGGCCGAGCTGCAGCTCCTCGACCTGCTCGACGGCAGCCGCGAGACCGGCGCGGTGGTCGAGCACGCGGCGAGCCTCGGGCTTGACGCGGCCGCAGCACGCGCA
The DNA here is from genome assembly GCA_030840545.1 of Frankiaceae bacterium. GTDB lineage: Bacteria > Actinomycetota > Actinomycetes > JAFAQI01 > JAFAQI01 > JAFAQI01. Next base: position 682 of record JAVEEH010000243.1, read on the forward strand.
CTGCTCGAGCGACTGGCCCGGGCCGGCCTGCTCGACGACGGCGGCACCGACGCGCGCAGCGACCAGCGTGACCAGCAGCGCCTGCAACCGGACCGGCTGTCGTTGTCGCTGCGCCATCGCAACGCCGGCGCCGCCGACATGGTGCTGGCCCGCCGCCGGCGCGCCGCGGTCACCGTGCACGGAGCGGGCCGTGTGGGCGCAACCGTCGGCACGCTGCTGGGCGCTGCCGGGGTCGGGCGCATCAGCTGCGTCGACGAGCGGTCCGTGCGCACGGCTGACCTGTCGCCGGCGGGGATCTGCGACGACGTGACGGCCTCGCGCGGGGCGGCAGCCGCGGCCCGCATCAGCCGGTGCGCACCGTCGACGCTGACGCACACGGCGCCGTTCGCTTCGCCGACGCTCGTCATCGTCGCTCCGGCCGCCAGCGTCGCGCCCCCGGAGACGCTCGCCACCGTGCGACGCCACCCGCACGTCCTCGTCGCCATCCGCGAGACAACCGCCGCAGTAGGGCCGTTCGTCGTACCCGGGCGCACACCGTGCATCCGGTGCCTCGAGCTCTCCCGCAGCGACCGGGACCGGCAGTGGCCGAGCATCGCCGCGCAGCTCATCGCAGCCGGGCGCGCGCCCGAGCCGTGCGACGTCGCGCTGGCGACGCTGGCCGCGTCACTCGTGACGCTGCACGCGCTCGCGTGGATCGACAGCGATCGCACCGACCTGCCGCCGAGCGCCGGCGGCGTGCTGGAGCTCGGCCTCAGTGACATCCGGCTGCGCCGCCGTTCGCTGGCAGCTCACCCGGCCTGCGGTTGCGGCGTTCTCGGCACCGGCGACACCGTCCCGTAGCTGGGCTGCCCGAGAAACACGGGTGCCTGGCATCATCGGCGGCGTGGACAAGCGCGACGCGGAGGCCGTGCTCGAGCAGCTGCTCGAGGTGCTCGACGAGCGATACGAGGCGGGGCCGACGACCTACGTCGTCAACCGCGCGACCGTCGAGCCGGCCGGGGACTCCTGGGCGGTGCGGCTGGTCTTCCGCCGCACCTCCGACGGTCCGCTGCTCGGCTGGCACCAGCAGGAGCTGGTGAGCATCGCGGACGCGACGTCCGCCGTGACCGCTGAGCAGGTGGGGTGGGACCTCTACCGCGTGGTGCTCGAAGCGGGCGCTGGGGAGCCGACCGGCGTACCCGACGCCGCGGGCGTCGACTGGCTCGTCCCCGCAACCGTCAAGCGGTGAGGGTCTCCTCGTCGGCGTCGGCGCCGGCGCTGTTCTGACGCGGCAGTCCGGCGAGGGCCCGTTGCCCTTGAACGTCCCAGTCCCGGCAGAACTCCGTCAGCCGCTGCGGTGAGCCGGGCCGGCCGAACAGATAGCCCTGGCCGTCGTCACACCCCATGGAGCGCAGCATCTGCAGCTGACGCTCGGTCTCGATGCCCTCGGCGACGACCCGCAGACCGAGCCCGTGCGCCATCGCGACGCTCGCCTGCACGATGGTGCGCCCCGCATCACCCTGGTCGAGCTGGGTGACGAACGACTGGTCGATCTTCACCTCGTCGATGGGCAGCTTGTTGAGCCGGCTCAGCGAGGAGTAGCCGGTGCCGAAGTCGTCGACCGACAGCCGGGTGCCGAGCGCCCGCAGCTGGCAGAGCGTCTGCACGGCCTGCGAACGGTCCTCCATCAGCAACGACTCGGTGATCTCGAAGATGAGCCGCTTCGGGTCGATCATCGCGCGGTGGAACTCCCGAGCGATCGCGGATCCGATGCCCGGTTCGCGCACCAGGCGTCCGCTGAGGTTGACCGCCATCGACAGACCCTCGGTGACGGGGTCGGCGTCCCAGCGCCGCAGCTGCTCGCAGGCTTCGCGCACGACCCACAAGGTGAGCGGCACGATCATGCCGGTCTGCTCGGCCACCGGCACGAAGCTCGATGGTGGCACCAGGCCGCGGCTCGGGTGCTGCCATCGCATCAGCGCCTCGACCCCGGTGACCGTGCGCGTGCGCAGGTTGATGATCGGCTGGAAGTCCAGGAAGAAGTCATGGCCGGCGATCGCATGGTGCATGTCGCTCTCGAGCGACAGCCGCTCGACCATCTCGGTCTGCATCGTGTCGTGGTAGAGCGTCACGCCGTGGGTGCGTTCGGCTTTGCTCGCATACATCGCGAGGTCGGCCTGCCGCAGCAGCTCGAGCGCCCGCTCCTCGGCGCTGGCGGTCGGGCACCCGTCGGAAACCGCGAGCCCGCCGCTGGCGCGCACCGCGACGGTGCGGCCGCGCAGGCTGAACGGCGTCTTGAGCTCGGCGAGCAGTCGCTGCGCGACCCGCAGTGAATGCGCGGGCTCGAGCTCGCACAGAAGGATGGCGAACTCGTCGCCGCCGAAGCGCGCGACCAGGTCGTGGCCGCGGCTGCTCGTCGCGAGCCGGGCGGCGACGCTCGCGATGAGCTCGTCACCCACCGCGTGGCCGAGCGTGTCGTTGACCGTCTTGAAGTCGTCGAGGTCGACGAACAGGACGGCGACGGTGTTCTCGTTGGTGATGAGCTCTTGCAAGCGACCGACGAACGCCTCGCGGTTGGCGAGACCGGTCAGCACATCTCGGCTGATGCGGCGCTCGAGCGCTTCGGTCAGCTGACCGCGTTCGTGCGATGCCGCGACTTCCTGCGCGCGCTGGACTTCCAGCACCTGGATCGAGCGCGCGTCCGCCGCCCGGCTGCGTCGTACGAGCACCGCGACGATGACGCTGACGATGAGGAAGAACAGGCCCCGTTGGAGCCAGAAGGCGGGAGTGGTGTCGCTGCCGGCCGGCAGCCAGCTGCTGAGCGGGCCGGTCAGCAGGGCGGACGACGTCGACGTCACCACCGCGCCGGTCACGCCGAACCGCGCGGCCGCGAGGATCGCCGGGATGGCGAGCCAGTAGGGATCGGTCGGTCCCGCGTCGCCGAAGTACGCCGGCAGCAGCGCGCCGAGCACGGTCGTCGTGACAACGATCGTCACGACGAAGCCTGCACTTGGTCGGGCCCGCTGCGCAGACAACGGTTCGGTCACCGCGCCAGCGCGTCGTGGAAGTGGAACGGACGTGGCGGTGGCTTGAGGTCGGCACGCGGGCAGGTCTCCAGCGTCAAGCCGCCGAAGCGCAGCGCCTCGTCGCACAGATCGCTGACGCTCCACCCGGACTGGCTGCCGAGCTTGGTGATGGTCGCGCGGAACAACGTGATCTCGTAGCGGGTGGGGACGCCGTAGGCGACCTGGATCGTTCCGAGCAGCTCGGCTGTCCCCGGCGTGCCGTTCACGCCGTCCCAGGGCCCGTCGAAGCGACGCCACACGGTCGGCTCGGCCTCCCACAAGCCGTCCACGCGGACGTCTCGCAGCGCGAGCTCCATCAGGATCGTGCGCGCCGCTTCCTCGGGGATGACAGCGGCCGGCCTGATGACCTCACTGACGACGCCTTCGTCAGGCGCCTCGCTGGCGACGAACCCGAACCACTCCTCCACGACAGCTCCTCGTTCATCAGCCGGGTTCTCGTTCCTTGAGAAATCGGGTCAGGATGGGACCAGATGAATAGTCAAAGCGGGTGGTCAACGGCTAGTCCTGATGCTCGGCCTGCGGGGGTGACGCGCAACAGGGACAATGGCGCGGTGAGCGACATCCCGCGGTGGGCGATCGCGCGAAGCGCGAAGCTCGCCAGCCTGCCGCTCGGGGTCGCCGGACGCGCGACGATCGGGCTGGGCAAGCGCATCGGGGGTCGCCCGGCCGAGATCGTTGCGTCCGAGCTGCAGGCACGCACCGCGGAGCAGCTCTTCCGGGTGCTCGGGGAGCTCAAGGGCGGCGCGATGAAGTTCGGGCAGGCGCTGTCGGTCTTCGAGGCGGCCCTGCCCGAGGACCTGGCCGGGCCCTACCGCGCCGCACTCACCAGGCTGCAGGACGCCGCCCCACCGATGCCACCGGCCACCGTGCACAAGGTGCTCGCCAACGGGCTCGGCGCCGACTGGGAGTCACTGTTCCGCAGCTTCGACGTCAAGCCCGCTGCAGCCGCGTCGATCGGGCAGGTGCATCGGGCTGTGTGGTCCGACGGTCAGGACGTCGCCGTCAAGCTGCAGTATCCGGGCGCCGGGCCCGCGCTGCTCTCCGACCTCAACCAGCTGGCGCGGTTCGCCCGGCTGTTCACGGTCATCAACCCCGGCCTCGACGTGAAGCCACTCATCGTCGAGCTGAAAGCGCGCGTCGCCGAGGAGCTCGACTACTCCCTCGAAGCGGAGTCGCAGGCGGCGTTCGCTGCGGCCTACGACGGTGACCCCGACATCTTCGTGCCGAAGGTCGTGCACGAATCCGCCGGCGTGCTCGTCACCGAGTGGATCGACGGCACGCCGTTGTCACGCATCATCCGAGACGGAACGCAGGAGCAGCGCGACCGGGCCGGGTTGCTGTTCGTGCGGTTCCTGTTCTCCGGGCCGGCACGTGTCGGTCTGCTCCACGCCGACCCCCATCCCGGCAACTTCCGGCTGCTCGACGACGGGCGGCTCGCGGTGCTCGACTACGGCGCGGTCAACCGCCTGCCGGGCGGGCTGCCGCAACCGATCGGACGTCTCGTCCGGCTCGCCCTGGAAGACCGCGCCGACGACGTGCTGGCCGGCTTCCGGACCGAGGGCTTCGTGCGACCGGAATACGACGTCGATGCGCAGGCCGTGCTCGACTACGTGACACCGATGTTGGGGCCGATCCGGTCGGACACGTTCCGCTTCTCGCGCGCCTGGCTCCGGCACGAGGCCGCACGGGTCGCGGACCCGCGGTCACCCGCCAACGCACTCGGCCGCCAGCTCAACCTGCCGCCGACCTACCTCCTCATCCACCGCGTCACCCTCGGCGGCATCGGGGTGCTCTGCCAGCTCGGGGCCGAGGCACCGTTCCGCAGCGAGATGGAGCAGTGGCTGCCCGGCTTCCGCGACCCGCTGGACTGACTCACCACCACTCGGTGGGCAGGCTGCCTTCGATCTTGCGCACGTTGTCCCGGGTGCAGCCTTCGCAGAGGTGCTCGACCCCGCGCGGGCCGGTCTGCACCGTCCAGGTCAGCGGCGCCGGATCGGCGGTCGCCCCGCACCAGCTGCACGCCGCCGGCCGACGCGGTTCATCGCTCACCCCCCAAGTGTGTCGTGCGCGCGGGAATCCAGTGGCCGCAAGGACTCGGCCGCGCGACACTGGGCCGGTGCGCACTCCTCCTCCCTACGCCGCAGAGGCGCGCGAACGCTGGGGCAACACCGCAGCGTTCCGCCAGTCCCAACGCCGCGCGGCGGGTTACTCGGCGACCGAGTGGGCGCGCATCCGCGCCGAGGCGGCTGACCTGGAAACGCGTCTCGCCGACGCGATGCGCCGTGGCCTGCCTGCATCCGGCGAGGCGGCCATCGGGCTCGCCGAGGCGCACCGCGAACACCTTTCGCGCTGGTTCTACGACTGCTCGGCGCAGCTGCATCGCGGCCTCGGTGACATCTACGTCGCAGACGAGCGGTTCACCGCGCACTACGACGAGGTCGCGCCGGGCTTGGCGTCGTATGTGCGCGACGCCATCCACGCGAACGCCGACCGACTCGGATCGACTGACGTCTGATAGGCAGTCGACATGACGGCGCGAGGCGACACGA
>JAVEEH010000271.1 GCA_030840545.1 Frankiaceae bacterium
CGACCGTCGTTGCGCACCGTGAGCAGAACGTCGGTGGGCTCTCCCAGCCGGGTGCTCGTGGCGCCGTCCCGTCCCAACGCGGCCGCGCGCGGGGAGGCGGCGAGCATGACGTCGAGCAGCACGACCACCGTCACGGCGGCCGCGACGTAACCGACCATCGCGCCGCCCAACGGCGCTGCGAAGACGAGCAGCACCCCAGCCAGGGCCAGCAACGCCGCTCGGGCCGTCAGCGCCAACGACCCACCCCGCTGGCGACGGGTGTCATCGCGGCACGGCGACGGCTGCGAGCACCCCGTCGAGCACGCCGTCGGCGGTGACCCCATCGAGCTCGGCTTCCGGGCGCACCGAGATGCGGTGGCGCAGCGTCGGTCGGGCGAGTGCTTTCACGTCGTCCGGGGTGAGGAAGTCGCGGCCGGACAGCCACGCCCACGCCTTGCTCGTGGCCAGCAGGGCGGTCGCACCCCGGGGCGAGACTCCGAGCGAGAGCGAGGGTGAGGACCGGGTCGCCCGGCAGACGTCGACGACATAACCCATGACGTCGGGGGTCACCGAGACCGACGCCACGCCCGCTCGTCCGGCGTCGAGCTCGGCCGGCCCGGCGACCGGACCGATACCTGCCGCGGCCAGGTCGCGCGGGTCGAAGCCGGCGTGGTGGCGCTCGAGCACCGCGATCTCGTCGTCGCGGTCGGGCAGGGCGACGGTCAGCTTGAGCAGGAAGCGGTCCAGCTGCGCCTCCGGCAACGCGTAGGTCCCTTCGTACTCAACCGGGTTCTGGGTGGCGGCGACGAGGAACGGGTCGGGCAGGGGTCGTGGTGTGCCCTCGACCGACACCTGGCGTTCCTCCATTGCCTCGAGCAACGCGGCCTGTGTCTTCGGAGGCGTGCGGTTGATTTCGTCGGCGAGCAGCAGGTTGGTGAACACCGGCCCCGGTCGGAACTCGAAGCGCGCGGTCCGCGCATCGAAGATCAGCGAGCCGGTCACGTCTCCGGGCATCAGGTCCGGCGTGAACTGCACCCGCTTGGTGTCGAGCGACAGCGACGCGGCAAGTGCGCGGACCAGCAGCGTCTTCGCGACGCCGGGAACTCCTTCGAGCAGCACATGCCCTCGGCACAGCAACGCGATCACCAGGCCGGTGACCACGGAGTCCTGTCCGACGACAGCTTTCCCGACCTCGTCGCGGAGCGCGGTCAGTGCCGCGCGCGGATCGGTGCCGGAACGGCTGCCCGATCGACTGCCGGTGCGGCGTCGCGGGGTGGGCGTGGGGCTCACGTGGGGACCTCCGGGGTCGCTGACATCAGCTGCTTCGCACCGCTTGTTCGAGACGGTCGAGATCGTCGGCCAGCCGGACGAGTGCCGCGTCGTCCGGCGGGTCAGCACCGTAGAGCAATCCGTCGATGTCCGCGCCGGCCCGCCCGGTACGACGCGCGACTCCCTCGACGAGAGCAGCTGCGGTCGCATCCGTCCCGAGGCCGAAGAGGTCGCGCAGGCGAGCAGTCGTCGCCGCCCGCAACGCGGTAGCCGCCGTGCCGCGGGCTCGGGCCGCCCGCAGCAAACGGGCCCGCCCTTCGACGGTCTCGGCTGCACGGACCACGACGGGCAGCGGCTCGACGACGACCGCTCCCAGTCGCCGGGCGCGCCACAGCCCGACGACCACGACACAGACGAGCAGCTGAAGCAGCGCCCAGAGCAGCCGCGCGGGCAACAGCTCGACGATGCTCTTGTGCTGTGCGTCCGCGGGCGGATGCGTCGGCAGCTGCGGCAACAGCCACAGCAGGTGCGGTCTGGAGCTGAGCAGGCCGAGGGCGAGCGCGGCGTCGCCGTTGTCGCCCAGCCGCCGGTTGATGAACGTCGACGCCGAACCGAACACCACTGTCCGAGCCCCAGCCCGCTGCTGCACGAGCAGACCGTCGGCTCCGTGGTCGCGGTAGCAACCGCCGCCCGGTCCGTTCGGCCGGTAGAGCAAGCCGGAGAAGCGGATGTCGCCCGCCACCAGCGCCACAGCGACGGTGCAGCCGGCGGCGAGCGTCTGCTCACTGGTGACGCCGACGCGGGTCGCGGGGAATGCGAGCGCGGTCAGCTCTCGCGGCCCGGGCGCGATGGCGACCACGTCAGCCGGCGATCCGGCCAAGGCCTGCAACGCATCCTTCGGCACCGACGCAACGTCCGGCACGAACACCGTTGTCGACGCGTTGAGCGGCAGCCCACTGGTCGACGCTTCGGCGGTCACGTCGACGCCGCGGTCACGAACGAGTTGCGCGAGCGCGCGTGCGCCGACGGGTGACGCGTCGCGCGGGTCGAGTGGACGTTCGGGTGGCGCGTTCTGGACCACTGCCAGGGCGACGGCGACGCCCAGCACCAGCAGCACGAGGAGCGCGGGCAGCCGCACTCGTCGCCAGGTGGCCGCGAGATCGAGCGGGTCCTCGGTGACCACCGGCAGCGTGATGGACGTCGTCGTCATCGTGGCCGCCCGGTGAGCAGACGACGGTGCTCGTGCAGCGCGCGGTCAGCCGCGGCGACGACCTCGTAGGACTCGGCGCCGGCAGCCCGGCCTCCATAGGCGACCCCGTCGAACGTCTGCGCCGCGACCCGGACGGCAACCGCTGCCGCCGGGATGTCGGCCGCGACCTCGGCGGCCAGCTCGTCGGCCGTGCGTCCCGGCCGCGGGTCGAGCAACCCGCGCTCCTCCAGGTCGCGGGCCAGTGCGCGCATCCGGGCGACCACCGCCTCATCCCAACGGCCCGCCGCGGCGGCGCTCTCGGCCAGCCGCCGATAGTCCGCAGCCGTGCTGGCCCGCTCGGGCAGGACGGTGCCGGGCAACGTGGTCTCGCGGCGGACGAGTCCGACCCGCCACACGGCGATGCCGAGCAGCACCAGGAACAGCACCACGAGAGCGACCGCCCCGGCGTCCCCGCCCGGCGAGTGCCGCGCGGCGGCGTCGAAGACCCGTCCGATCGCGTGCTCGATGGCCCTGAAGACCCGTACCGGCCAGGGGTCGTCGTAGCGGTGATAGATGCCCTTCGACAGCTCCCTGCGCGCAGCGGCGCTCGCCCCGTCCCGGGTGATCGGGGGCCCTACGACGGCGACGTGCATCACCCCGGTGGGGTCTCCGCGGCGGCGCGCGCGAGGGTCACGTCGAGCGCCTCGGCGCGGATCCTCCGGTCGATGTAGAGCAGCGCGGCGACACCCGCGCTGAACGGCCGCACCAGCGTGCTCGCCAGTAGGCTGCCGATGCCCGAGATCACGAGTTGGCTGAACAGCACCCCGCTCGTGCGACCGCCCAGCGAGGTGAGACCGCCGCCGGCCAGGCCGAACGGCAGGCTGATGATGCCGCCCACCACAGCGGCGAGCACCGCGGCGAGCAGCAGGATGCCGAAGACGCGCCACCAGCTTCCCTTGACCAGTGCGCGGGACCGCCGCAGGGCGCCGCGCACGGTCTGTGTCTCCAGCACCAGCGCGGCCGGAGCGAGCGCGAGGGTGGCCCAGACATAGGCGACGCCGACGAGCGCGCCCACCACGCCGATGACGAACAGCGCCACGCTGCCCGCAGCCGCACCGATCACGCAGATGACGATGCCGGGCAAGGCTCCGACGAACCACCACAGCGACGTGAGCAGGGACACGCCGATCAGGCGCCAGACCAGCGGGCGCAGCCGGCGCCAGGCATCACCAGCGGTCACCGGCCGACCGAGCACCGCGTCGCCGATCACGGCAGTGATGAGGCCCGTCAACAAGAGGGTCGCGAGGACGGTGACGATCGCGCCGATGGCGCTGGCGGTGCCGAACCGGCTGGCGTAGTCCGTCGACTGCGACAGTGTCTGGTTGGGCCCCGGTGCCTCGATGCCGCTGAGCAGGTACCACTGCGCGAGCACGTCGACGACGGTGACGACCAGCATCACGGTGGCGGCGAGCCCGAGCGTGGGGCGTGGATAGCGGCGGATCGCTGCGAAAGCCCCGTCCAACAGCTCGCCGACGCCCAGTGGCCGAAGCGGGATGATGCCCGGCCGCGGTGGTGGCGGAGCGGCGTACGGGGCGCCCCACGGGCCGGCCGGGGCGTCCGCGGTCCAGCCGGTGGGCGGGGCGGCCGGAGCGGGCTGGTCGGTCGACCAACCGGGCGGCGGCGTGGAGGATCCCGGCGCCGCCCAGTCGCCCCCGCCGCCGTTCTGGTCCGAGCTCACGCTGGTTGCTCCTCGGTATCGAAACGGCGTCATCGTGTCAGAGAGCCACCTACCCGCCTCCCCGAATGTCACCATGGGGGCGTGGTGAAGGGACGAGTGCTCGTCGTCGACGACGACCCGGCGCTGGCGGAGATGCTCGGCATCGTGCTGCGCACGGAGGGCTTCGAGCCCTCCTTCGTCGCCGACGGCGACCGGGCGATGGCCGCCTTCCGGTCGACCAAGCCCGACCTCGTGCTGCTCGACCTGATGCTGCCGGGCACCGACGGCATCGACGTCTGCCGTCAGATCCGGGCCGAGAGCGGGACGCCGATCGTCATGCTGACGGCCCGCGGCGACACCATCGACGTGGTGCTCGGCCTCGAGTGCGGCGCCGACGACTACATCATCAAGCCGTTCAAACCCAAGGAGCTCGTCGCGCGCATGCGCGCGCGGCTGCGCCGCAACGACGCCGCGACTGTCGAGGTGCTGCACATCGGTGACGTCACGATCGACGTCGCCGGCCACGTCGTCTCCCGGGACGATGCACCGATCCAGCTGACGCCGCTGGAGTTCGACCTGCTGGCCGCGCTGGCCCGCAAGCCCGGGCACGTCTTCACCCGGGAGCAGCTGCTCGAGCACGTCTGGGGCTATCGGCACGCCGCCGACACCAGGCTGGTCAACGTCCACGTGCAGCGGCTGCGGGCGAAAGTGGAGCGGGATCCGGAGCGACCGGAGCTGGTGGTGACAGTGAGGGGGGTCGGCTACAAGGCCGGTCCACCGTGAACCGCGCTCCCCGGGACATCTTCACCGCCGTCCTGCACCGATGGCGCGGGTCGCTGCAGCTTCGGGTGGCGGCCACGACGCTGGTGCTGTCGGCCATCGTCACCCTGGTGCTCGGCGTCGTCCTGCTCGACCAGATCCGTAACGGCCTGCTCGACGCGAAGACCCGGGCATCGGTCAGTCAGCTCGACTTCGGCATTCGCTATGCCGCCGACCAGTTCGATGCGACGGACCGCTCCACCCCGACCAACATCCGCGCCACGGCGCGGCAGGTGATCGGCCACCTTGTCGGGGGTGGCAGCCAGCCGACGGCTTTCGGTGTGGTGCTGCTCGCCACTGCACCCGGAGGCGAGTCGGAGTTCACCGACTCACCGGCGAGCGTGCCGCACTCGTTGCGCGACGTCGTGGCCCGACAAGGACGCGAGGCCTGGACCTACACGACCATTGTCGGCAACGACGGCGTGACCGAGCCTGGGCTCGTCGTCGGCGGGCCGGTGCCGACGACGACAGCCGGGTTTCAGCTCTACTACTTGTTCCCGCTCAGCCAAGAGCGGCAGACGCTCGCGCTCGTCGAGCGCACCATGCTGCTGGCGGGAGCCGCGATCGTCCTGCTGCTCGTGGTCATCACACTGCTCGTCGCCCGGCAGGTCGTGCGACCGGTGCGCCAGGCCGCGGCCACCGCCGAGCGACTCGCCGCCGGCCGGCTGCGCGACCGGATGACCGTCCGCGGTGAGGACGATCTCGCCAGCTTGGCCACGTCGTTCAACCGCATGGCGGAGACGGTCGAGCGGCAGATCTCCCAGCTGCGTGAGCTGTCCCGGGTGCAGCGACGGTTCGTCGCGGATGTGTCGCATGAGCTGCGTACGCCGATCACGACGATCCGGATGGCAGCGGACGTGCTGCACGACTCCCGCGCCGACCTCCCGCCCGAGCTGGCCCGGTCCTCGGAGCTGTTGCAGACCCAGCTCGACCGCTTCGAGGCATTGCTCGCGGACCTGCTCGAGATCAGCAAGCACGACGCCGGCGCGGTTGCCCTCGATGCCGAGCCGATCGACCTGCGCGCGATCGTCACCGGTGTTGTCGACAGCACCGCCCCGCTCGCTTCGTTGCGCAGCTGCACGGTGCGGGTGGACCTGCCCGACGAGCCGGTGGTCGCCGAGGTCGACGCCCGCCGGATCGAGCGCGTGTTGCGCAACCTGGTCGCCAACGCGCTGGAACACGGGGAAGGACAGCCCGTCGAGGTGCGGCTGCGCGGCGGGCCGGGCGGGGTGGCGGTGACCGTTCGCGACCGGGGGTCCGGGTTGCGGCCGGGGGAGACCTCGCTCGTCTTCGGCCGATTCTGGCGGGCCGACCCGGCCCGGGCGCGGTCCTCCGGGGGCACCGGGCTCGGGTTGTCGATCGCCCTGGAAGATGCCCGCCTGCACGGCGGCTGGCTGCAGGCGTGGGGCCAGCCCGGGGCCGGGTCGGTCTTCCGGTTGACGTTGCCATGGCGGGCCGGTGCGGACATCACCGAGTCGCCGTTGCCGCTCGAGCCGGCGGACGACTCGACGACGCAGAGCGCCACCACGGAGGTTGCCGGTGCCTGAGTGCCGGAGCCGGCTTGCTTGGGGAGCGGTGCTCGCCCTCGCCCTCGCGACCGGCTGCGCCGGCATTCCGTCGCACGGCGCGGTGCGGGTCGGTCGGGAGCTGCCTGCACTCGGCGGGCTCGGTGACGTCGACATCCGGGTGGGCCCGCCCGCTCCCCTTCCCGGCATGTCGCCCACCGACATCGTCCACGGGTTCCTGCGCGCGATGGTCAACGCCGACGGCGACTACGAGATCGCCCGGGCCTACCTGACGTCGCGGGCTGCAGCCAGCTGGGATGCCAGCTCCGTCGTCACCACCTACGACGACAGTGGCGTCCAGGTCGTGCCGGCGGCGGCGACCGGTGCCACCCGGACCGTTTCGCTGCGAGCACCCCGGATCGGCTTCATCGACACCCGCGGCGACTTCACCCCGCGGGCCGGCACTGTCCGCTCGACGTTCCAGCTGCAGCGGCAAGGCGGCGAGTGGCGCATCGACAAGCTGCCCGATGGGGTCCTGCTCTCGACCCTCGACGCGCAACGCGCTTTCCGGTTGGCGGATGTCTACTACCTCAACCGATCCGCGACGACGCTCGTGCCGGAGCAGGTGCTGCTCCAACCCGACCCGCACGGCGTCACCACGGCGTTGGTTCGTGCGCTGGTGCAGGGACCCGGGCCGTGGCTCGCCCCGGCCGTGCGCTCCGCGTTCCCGCCGGGCACCGACGTCCTCGGCAACGTTCCCGTCGATCCCGATGGGATCGCCGAGGTGAACCTGTCGGCATCGCTGCGGCTCGCCTCGGCCGGTCAGCTCGAGGCGCTCTCGGCGCAGCTCGTCTGGACCCTGCGGCAGGTCACCGAGATCAACGGGGTGCGACTTCTCGCGGACGGGTCTCCGGTCGCCGTGCCCGGCGTCGGGGTCGACCAGCCCCGCACTGCGTGGCCGTCGTACGACCCGGCTGCGCCGCCTGTCCTCACCGATGCGTTCCGGGCCGGGAGCGGAGGCTGGCAGGGCATCGGCGCCGACGTCCCCGGTCTCGGCCCGGCCGACGGCCTGACCGGCGTGATGCTCTCCCGCGACGGCCTGCGCTATGCCGGGTGGCGGCTCTCGGGTCTCTACGTCGGCCGCACCGGCGAGACGCCGACGCGCGCCCTGACCGCCGCAACCTTCACCGATCCCACCTTCGACCAGGCGGGTGACGTGTTCACGGTCGCCACCCGCGGCGCCCGCCGTTGGGTCGCCGAGATCACGCTCGACGGTGGGCACCGACCGGTGGCTGCGGACCCGGCGCTGCTGGCCCGGCCGGTCCAGGAGCTGCGGTTGTCCCGCGACGGAGCCCGCTTCGCTGCGGCCATCGGCCCGCTCAACGCCGCGCGGCTCGTCGTCGGGCGGGTGGCGACGGTCCACGGCCAGCTGCATCTGGGTGACCTCCGCTACGTCCTGCCCGGAGTACGCGACGTCCGCGGCGTGGCGTGGGACGGAGCCGACCAGCTGGTCGTCACCGCCGCCAACCCCGGCGGGGGTCGCGAGCTGTGGGCGGTGGACGTCGACGGTTACGGCCCACGCACGGTCTCGACCGCCGGCCTGACCGCAGCACCGACCGATGTGGCCGCCGCGCCGGGTCAGCGGCTGCTGATCACCGCGGGTGGGTCGGTCTGGCTCGACGACCCCGGCGGCGGCTGGCGTCGGATCGGTCGGGGCAGCCAACCGGCCTATGCGGACTGACGCCGGACCGAGCACAGCCGTCCCCACCTCCAGGCTGCGTCCCCAGCCGGGCCCCCGACCGGTGCAGGCACCGTCGCGGCGCTGCACCGTCGCTGGATGCGACACCTCCTCGACCTCGTCCTGCCGACCCAGTGCGCCGGCTGTGGCGCTCCTGGCCCGGCCGCCTGCGCTGCCTGCATCGCGGCGCTCGACCTCCCCGCCCGCCCCGCCTGGCCAACCCCCGCCCCGATCGGTTTGCCGACGCCCTACGCGGTCACTGCCTACGCGGCGACGACGCGGGCGTTCCTCCTCGCCTACAAAGAGGACGGGGTCGTGGCACTGCAGCATCCGCTGGGCCGCGCGCTGGCTGCCTCGGTCGAGGCTGCGGTGCACGACCTGGCCGGTCAGCGGCCGTGTGGTGGGCGGCCGCTGTGGCTCGTGCCGGTCCCGTCGAGCCGCGCCGCCCGCCGTCGCAGGGGTGACGACGTGGTCGCCCGGCTGGCCGCACG